>DUTL01000022.1 GCA_012842105.1 Candidatus Fermentithermobacillaceae bacterium
ATTCTTGATTGTCAATTGCACGTTTTTCAGGCACAATATCACCGCTTTCCTATAGATAACGTATTGGTCTGCCGGCGCTGGCGGTGGACTAACGTTTACATCGGCTGCAAGCAAAACTCAAATCTCGATGGGCCCTGGTTCGCCCGCTATCTGACATCTCGCTACCCCCATGCACTTGACTATTGCTTTTAGCCAGGGGGTACATTACCCATTTACCAGCTTGCCCTCTGGCCGGCCGGTAATCCCAATTTGTCTTATGTATGTAGACACGCACGGTTACCACCGCTTTTGTCATGCATGTGCAGGTTGTGCACATTCTCGTGCACGATCATCTTACCTTATTTCAATGCCCTGATACAATGCTTATTTGAAAGTCTTAGGGCATAGAGGCACATCCCTGGAAATCATGTAACCGCCGATATTATGTCAACATATTGTATATCAGTGCATCTCGCTCATGGCGCGGTTTCTCTCCTCCCCCAGAAACCGCGCCGCCCACTGTATCATGTTCACAAGCACTTTAGGGGCAACATAACACCGGTAATTGGTTTACCCAGGGAGCCACACGTCTTACGCCTTGAACCTTTGTTCATTAGCACGGCTCGCTGTGGCCTACCGCTCACCCCTTAACGCCCGCCTCATTGCGGACTGCTGCTTGTCCATTGGCACAGCTTGATACGGACTGCCGCTTATCCACTAGCACTTCCTGCTGTAACTACCGCCAGTCACGAGGGTCTGTCAGGATTTTTGCCACTGGATTGACTGCCCCACCAGTGCTAACCTAGGCGGTCCATAACTTTTTCAGGAACTTCTGTAACCCCACTATTGATGTCAACATAAGATAGCGTAGATTCTTTCAACAGGAGGGATATAAATGGCCGGTTTCTCATGCTTCAACGAACAGCTGGCGTTTATCATTTTCCTGATTCTGATCCTGCTCATTCTGGGCATTAATTGAAATCCTGACAGGGGCAAGCAACAGGAGGAAGACCAACTATCGCCATGGCTGAGGCTCTCTCAAGAGGGGGAGGTGAAACAGAGTGGGAAACTTCATGATTGACAACCAGCTGGCGTTCATTATCTTCTTGATTCTCATCCTGCTCGTTTTGGGAATCAATTGATTACCGCTAAAGAGTTTGGAAGTTAAGAGGTAGTGGGCCCCACACCCGAAGAAGTAGCTCCGGGAACCCGGAGCTACCTCCGTTGCGGGAAAAGGCCAGGTTAACTGGCCTCCGTTTCAAGAAAACGAGCAAATTATGTCAATCCTATGGAAGCCACAAGCTAATCAGCACAGCACGGCCTATATAAGACGTCAGATTCCCTTTGGCCCACCCAACTTGGCATATGAACCTGCATACTTGCTCCAGAACATCCTAAGCCCGCGCCTCAGCCTATCCATGTCCTCAGTTCTAATAAACTCATTTGGCCCGTGGGCGTTGGAATCAGGGCCCGACATCGCAAAGAAGAACAAGTATGTCCCTAAAATATCCAGGAATGCCGGGGCGATGGGAAGGGTTCCCCCTAAACGAACATTGACAGGCTCGTGTCCGAACAGTTCATGCAGCACGTCTGTAATCACAGGCAGCGCCGGATGGTTTTCCGGAATGACGTACGGTTTGGAATTTCCGGGAAATACGGTCACATTGACCCCAACTCCCTTGGGAACATGCCTCTTAATATGATCCTCCAACACATGGCAGATGGTTTCAGGATCCTGGTCCGGCACCAACCGGCATGTAATCTTGCATCCAGCCTTGGAGGGTATGATGGTCTTAATACCCTCACCCTGAAAGCCGCCCCAAATCCCGTTGGCATCAAGGGTTGGGCGTACCCACATCCGTTCTATTAAGCTATACCCGGGCTCTCCAAAAAGCGCCGGTACTCCTAACCTGGCCCTGTGTGCCTCTTCGTCAAACGGCGCTTGGGCAAACTTCTTCAGTTCCTCGTCAGATACCTCAACAACGTCATCATAAAAGCCCTCGACAAGAATTCTCCCTTCGCTGTCCTTCAGCCCGGTGAGGATTTCAGCCAACGCGTGAACCGGGTTTTGAATAACTCCGCCTTGCCCTCCCGAGTGAACGTCAGTTTGCGGGCCTGCCACTTCTATCTCAATTGCTGCAAGCCCCCTGCTCCCCGTGGTTATCGACGGTATCTGGCCAGAGAACATTCCACCGTCCACAGACAAGACAAGGTCGCACTCAAAGCGGGCCTTATGCTCCCTTAGAAGCCCCTTTAATGCAGGGCTGCCTATTTCCTCTTCACCCTCAAACAAGAACTTGAGATTCACAGGCAGTGACTCTTCCTTAATGGCTTCTTCCGCTGCGACGATCGCCGGGTAGATGCCGCCCTTGTCGTCTGCGGCGCCTCTGGCAAACACCTTGCCGTTCCTGATTTCGGGCTCAAAAGGAGGTGAATGCCACTCATCGAAAGGATCCGCAGGTTGAGTATCATAATGGCCGTAAATCAGCACAGTTGGCACCCGGGCGCTATCCTGTGTTTGGGCAGATTTCTTGCCAAAAACCACCGGATGCCCTTTCGTCTCTATGATCTGAACATCTTCGATGCCTGCACGAACCATCCTGTTTTTCAACCATTGTGCAGCCTTAGCAATGTCAGGTTTATGCTCAGGAAGCGCACTGATACTGGGAATCGACAGAAATTCAAAAAATTCTTCTATGTAACCCATAGCAGAACCCCCTTGCAATTTCGCCTTTTGAGAATCATATACTGTATCTCCTGCCTTCGCCAGCAATTTCACATGCATCAAAGGTTGTCCGGCATTCCGCCAAAAGGTCCTCTTCCCTGTAGAAAGGCCAGATGTGAGTAAGAAGCAACCCTTTTGCTCCAGCCTTGCCGGCAACTTCCCCGGCCTGGATAGCTGTTAGATGCCCGGAGCTCGCAAACTCTGCATCGTCCTCCAACGCAGATGCCTCACACAAGAGCAAATCCGCGCCTTCAGCAGCGCTGTAAAGGCCCTGGCACGGGGTAGTATCTCCTGAGTACGCCACAACCACGCCTTTAGAGTCCTCAAACCGCACAGCGCAAGAAGGGTACGGATGCTCGGCTTTAAAAAAAGATACCTTGATGCTGCCGATCACCGTCTCCAAGGTGCTCACTGAAGCATCCTTAGTTTCGTTGTGGCCAAGGCCCGGAATGGGCACTACATCCACTCCCCTGTATGAAAGCATGCTGAAATTCCGTGAAGGTTCGGGAGGAGCATATACGGTGATGTGCGGCGGAAGCTGCCTGTAATGACGATCAGGAGTTGCTGCATATCTGAGAGCCAGAAAATCTGACGTATGGTCAAAATGCAGGTGAGACAGAATCACTGTGGAAAGCTTGGAAAGCGGCACATGTTCCTGCAACCTGGAAGCCACTCCAGGCCCACATTCAAGAAGAATTCCGGTCTCCCCTGAAGTAATCCAGTATCCTGAGCAAGCACCACCCGCTGGGGGAAAGGGAGAATACTTGCCAAGAACCAGAATTTCCATAGGTACCACCTCAAAATAATGTGTTTTACCTATTGTACACCAAGATCATTGGCATATTCTGGCTATTGTTGCTGATCCAGGCAGACTGGCCAGCAAAAGGCTTGAAGCCGTGATTTTCAGAACCGGTCGTATACCGGACTAGTTCCTAAATCGCGGGGCTCATTGCAGTGCGATGGTTCATTCAAGTGCGACAGCTTGTTCCAGTGCGATGGCCGATTGCAGGGGTTGCTCCAATTTGCTATGCAAGTACCGGATTAACTTTGAGATTGCGATGACGAAAATCTATCTAGGCAGGCTGTTCTGGTAATCGAATATCATCCTTGAAATCTCGCCTATCCTTTCAAAACCTGCCTCCACGTCATCGTGGCCTTTTGACATTACCGACAAGATGTACGGCCGCTCTGCATAAACCACGCCTACGTCATCAGCCACTCCCATTATGTCTCCCTCCTTGTGAGCTACCTGCACCTCTGTAATGTACCTATTTAACCCCGTGTTCCATATGGTGTGGGCAAGGTCGAACATGAGTTTTTCGCCCTCAGAGTTGGCCTTGGAGAAGTTCAATGCCGCTTCCATATACGTAGCGTTATCCCTGGGAGTGGAAATGTTTTGCCCGCCAGGGTACACTGTCTGGCCGCCAATTTCCCTCATGAAATTAATGAGGTTCTCTTTTCCTAACCTGCGCTCGAGCATTTTCCACGCCACATTGTCGCTGTGGGTAATCGCCTTTTCCGCCAATTCCCTTATGGTAAACGTGTCTCCGTCTTTGGCAGTATATTGAATGGTGCCCGCTCCACCCCGCCAGTCCCTGGCGGCGTTATACGTGAGCCTTTCGTTCCACGAGAGTTCGCCACGAGAAACCAGGTTGCCTGTATAAAGCACCACTGCAACCTTCACGGTACTTGCCGCAGGCACCTGCAGATCTTCGTTCACCCCGAAAGCCTTGCCTGACGTAAGATCCTTGAAAAACACTCCCCATTCCTGTCCAAGGCCGGCAAGGCCGTTTATGTAATCCTGCACCCTCGCCCGGAGCTCGGTATAGTCAGGATCCCACGAACCTGATTTTCCTCCTGGGGCATCTTCCTGATCTCCGCCTAACCCAGTAGCTGAACCGGCTATTCCTTGAATAAGGGCCATGCACTTTTCCCGGAAAATCTTAAGTTCCGACCGCTGAATGGATATTTTCCATACCGCTCCCGTGCCCGGAACTGCCCGGAAAGTTTTGCCATCTCCCTCAATAACCCCAAAGTCAACAACATACATGGAACCGTCAGGGCCGAATTTCGCATCTACAGGATGGTTGAAGCCTGAGAGGTTTTCGCCGGCAGGAGCCAGCGACTTATTATGTGCAAAAACCTCATGTTTTCCTGTATTTATGTCTAAAGCAAGTATACAGCTGCCAAACTCCGTAGAGGGCTTACCACTTCTACCTGTGGCGATTCCATGTTGAAACCTTTGTGCGCCGAATTGGGCACAGGCAATGTCGCCCTGTCCAAAAGCGGCAACATACATGCGCTGTGAGGCATCGAAGATTACAGGGGCAAATCCGAATTTCATCAAACCGGTTCCGGGCTCAAATAATGCAATGGGTTTTTCAACCCGGGGATGCTCCTGCAGCAGATTGGCAAGGGGAACGCTCTTTGCCGCCGAAAGGAATTTGGAATCTGTGACAGGCTCACCGGCGGCAAAATCAGGCCAACCATACCAGGAGCCTTCGCTTACGCAGTAAACCGGATCCGGCGCGTTAGCTACAGGGCGGGAACCTCTATCCTGGTAACCCTGGTCAATGGCAATTAGCTGGCCGTCCGGCGCAAACCCAATCCCAAACGGGTTTCTGAAACCCCATGCATATACTTGAGCATCGCCTCCATCTTCCATCACCCTGTAAATCACGCCTCCAGCTTGTGGTTTCCCGGAAATCTCCTGTCCCGGAGTTGACTGTGTTCCAAAGGGCAAAAACCCTCCTGTTACAGCATTGTCAAAAGGGTTTATGGTTCTCGGGTTTGAAGAGGTAAAATTCATTCCTGCAAGGGCAATATCTTTTGCAGGGATATCATGATTTTCAGAAGAAGACGCTGCCCAACCTCTCAGAAAGTTGTCTTCACCTACAACCCCTGAATTTGTTACTGTACCATTTCCAACGTAGATCCACCCATCCCTACCGAAAGCAATTTCGCCTGTGAAATGATCGCCTGAAGGCAGGCCTTTGAGCAGTTCAGTACGCTTGCCATCTTTCACGTTGGCCTCAGGCCCCGAAGTGTCAGCCGGGGCCGTAGAAGCCCCTTCAACAGCTTCCATGGCAGAAAGACAGCCTCTGTGGGCAACATACATTATCCCGCCTCTTATCTTCACATCTGTGACCGGGGAGTTCAGGCCGTCAACCACTACCTCGTGCACATCAGGGCTTACACGGATAACCCTTCCATACCTTGATCCATCTTTGCCTGTACCGGGCTTAGCGCCTGCGCCCCAACGTGAACCCTCACCCTTATCTGCCGCCGCTTCCGAAATATACATTGCACCTGATTCATCCCAGGTTATTGCAGTAGGAAACATCAGACCGGTTATGTACCGTTCAATTCTGTATCCAGGAGGCAGAGCCACCTCTGTAATGCCCTCGGCTTCTGTCCGACCTGCCACAAAGTAAAATACAGACGCTGCCGCAAATATGGCTGCCAGTGCCAGTAGCAATCTTTTCCCGCTCATATGAGAAACCGCCCTTTCTCTTAACTCTAAGCAACACGCCGGTAATGCTTGTTTTGCGCATTTCAGCAATCCTGCGCTTTTCAGTGATAAACTCAACTTACTCCACCTTATTATTTGAGAGTTCAATGGTTCCTAAACGAAACGAGGTAGATGTGGATTCGAAAACTCATATCCATACAGTCGATATAGTAAAGGCAATCTTTTGAGGTGCCCCCTAATCAACATAAATGTTGATTCAGAGACCCAGGAAGCAAGAAACGGCGGATTGCGCACGTGGCCGGATGAGTGAATTCTGGTGGGGACTACAGGGCTTGAACCTGTGGCCTTTCGGATGTGAACCGAACGCTCTACCGCTGAGCTAAGTCCCCAATCTGAACATGGAGGCGGCAGGAATTTCGCCGGGCAACCGCACCGTACGAAACATAATCAGAAGCATAATATAAGTCCTGTCAATGATTCCTGCGCAAAAAGAGTATATCAAAATATCTCTGTGCAGGCAACGGCAACTAGGACCCTGTGTCACCGGACAATGATATTCACGGGATTACGGCTCTGAGTGGTACAGCCTGCGTACCAAGGCCCTGGTTGAGCCTCGTTTTGCAGGCGTTACTTGAAAACCCTATCCAGGATGAGCCTATCTCCGTATGAAAATAGCCTCTCCCCCAGATAGCCCACGGTATCGAGGGTTTCCTCAATGGTCGAACCGATAATGCCTTCGCCTTCAGGAATACTAAGCCCCCTGTATACCATGAAAGCTGCATTAAGCCCTTGAATAGCTGCAACACTTCCCTTCAAGGCGCAGCTGGCCTTGGCACCGTCACATATCATTCCATACAGGGCAGACAGTACCATGTTAATGGCTTCCCTAACCTGGCAAATATCCCGGCTCAAGAGCCAACTGATAGCCGCAGCTACTCCTGCGCCTGCGCCGACAGCCCCGCATACACATGAAATACTGCCCATGTAACTCTTTACATACAGGTTGACAGCATGGCCCAGATACAATGCCCTGGCAGCTTCATCAAGGCCCACCTGCAATGACTGTGCTGTAGAAAGAACAGGGACCGCCAGCATGATTCCTTGATTGCCACTTCCCCCTGAAGTCAGGACCGGCCACGGTGTTCCGCCCATCCTGGCCGATATTGCGCTCAATACCCTCTCATACACACGGGACACAAGAGAGTAATCCGGTATATCCGAACACGGTACACCGGGTGAAAGCCGGGGGCCCTCACCTATTCCTTGCACAGAATGCCTGCAGGCCCGCTTCCCGCCGGATTCTAGAGCCAATCTCAGGTCTGCCCGGCCGCCTTCAAGGAGAAATTCGATCTTGCAAGTGCTTATATCCATACATGCAGAATACAGATCCTCGAATTTTGCGGCCTTGAGTTTCTGAAGAGATGAGCCTTGCGCGGAAGAAGGTTTGCTGCGCAGGGGTTTCCCATCTAATACCATTTCAGTAACATTGGTATGGCTTCCGCTAATTACGACCTGGGCCATATGCTCACCGCTGTAGGATGTGACACACGCATAGACTCCTGTTTGGCCATACTCACACGAAACCGATACATTGCCTGAATCAACCAAGTTATATGCGATCTCAACATCCCCGGGTAGCACACTTGCCAGAATCTGCAGCCCTGTCCCGTTATCACCGGTATCGCCAATAACGCTTCCAAGGGCAGCCGCCACATCAGGCCCTTTTCTGTCTCCACAGGGAAGCCCCGCTGATAAGGCGTTTTTGAGTACGCCCGGGCTCAGTGAAACCTCAATCTTGTCTGGCATGGCCCCAAGAAGCCCCCGGCCTTTGGCGGCTGCAAGCGCTACCATTGCCGGTTCAGTGCATACAGTTGCGAGTTGAGCATGTTCAGCCACAAGGCTAAGCAGCATATCACCTATTGCCGATTCAGACGGCTCCACCCCGGTATTGGCTTTATCAGACTTCGGTGTTGTGGCCATAATCCGTTCCCCCTTGCTCCCCTTAGCTCAATTCAATGACGTAGCCATATCAAGCCAAAGCAGCGTAATCTGCAAAATCAGTACATAATCAAAATACATCAGCAAAAGTTCTTGCCTCACCGGAACTCATCACAATGGGCGATCCTAATCCACCCACCCTAATCCACATTGCCGGCACCAACAGTAATCTACCACACTACTTGATACAATTGCATAACATTCTGCAAAAAGCGGTAGATTTCCTTTATGGCTAAACAGTAAGCTGCCTACGGCCGGCTATCGTAACCGAAGGGCTTCAGGGCCCTTTCAAGAATCCCTTTGGTATAGGCGATTGTCATCCCATAGTTAGTAATCGGAACCCCAGCCGCATTCGCAGCGTCAATCCTGGATAGCATGGCCCGGCGGTTCAGCATGCAGCCGCCACAATGGATTATCACCTTGAATTCCCGAAGATTTACAGGGTAATCGACGCCCCTCTGCCACGAAAAATCCAGGGGCCCCCCAACCTTTTCTTCGAGCCACCTTGGAATCTTGACTCTACCAATGTCATCTTCAATAGGATGATGGGTGCATGCTTCCGCAATAAGCACTTTGTCACGGGGTTTTAGTTGTCCCAGCACCCGTGCGCCCTGTGCAAGCGCATGAAGGTCTCCTTTATGGCGAGCGAACAAAATGGAGAATGACGTAAGCGGGATATCCGCCGGCAATATCGTGTCTACCTCCTGAAACACCTGAGAATCAGTTATCACGAGGCTGGGGGGGTGCTTCGAATTCTGAAGCGCTCCGGCAAAATCCGCAGTCTTCGCCATAACAGCAACACAATCATGATCAAGCAGGTCCCTTATGGTCTGAACTTGCGGCAGGATAAGCCTGCCCTTTGGAGCCTGCAAATCAAGGGGAACCACAAGGAACACCGTATCTCCGGGTTCAAGCAAGTCTCCGGCAATGGCAGGTTCCATATCGCCGAGTTCATCTTTTATGATCTTACATAAACGAGAAGTGAGTTCCGAAATTCCCTGGCCTGTGACGGCGCTCACTCCGCAGAGCCAGGGTCCGGATATCGTCTCGCCACCAGAAGCAATCACCTGTTTGTAACCGGGCTTGCCGGTTTTCTGAAAACTACCTACGCCAGATTCCCGGAAAACGGCCTGAACCTCCGATGTCACGTCTTCCAAACAAGATGCCCTAACCCAACCATCCTGTTTCCCGACCACTGTTACGACAGGCACGGATCTTGAAAGAAGCTGCCTGAGCAGATTTTCCTCGGGTTCTCCGAAACCTTGCATAGGATCGACTATCAGTACGGCTACGTCTGTCCTTCCCAGGACCCTCAACGCCCTGTTTGCCCTGGCCCTACCCAGATCTCCAATATCGTCGATACCAGGCGTATCGATGAAAACCACAGGCCCGGCTCCGTGCAGCTCCATGGACTTGTACACAGGGTCTGTGGTAGTGCCGGGAGTGTCGGAAACCAAAGCCGTGTCCTGCCCTGTAATTGCGTTTATCAGACTGGATTTCCCCGCATTTCGCCTTCCGAAAATGCCTATGTGGATTCTGTTGGCCCGAGGAGTCTTGCCTAAACTCATTGCACTTCTCCTTCCATTTTCCAAATCACATCTGCGTTCTGTATGCGGCTCGCAGGCTGAGAGATCAATTCTGTTCCAAGCCACCGCCCCGGTTCCCAGGCACGGCGCCACATTGTCACCCCACGTGCCCCTACCATGCTTAGACGGCCCCGGCGTATATCGACTGACCAATAAACAAACCCATAGTGGCCATGGCCGCCGAAGAGTTGCGCGCTCGCCGGGAGACGCTAGAAATACAGGTCGCGTTCTCCTGCTTTTATCCGCTCAAGCCTGTTTCTGCATTCCTGTCTCAGATTCTCCGGAACTACATCCATGAGCGCCCTTTCCATGGCAGGAACTGCCCTTTGCCTGGTGGCCGGTGACGCGTAATCACACAGGTATTCCTGGAAAGTAAGCAAAGCATTGGGCTGGCACATCTCATGGATGTGGGCAGTCTTGGCAAGGGCCATGAAATTTTCCCCGGTCCTGCCCGAACGGTAACATGCAGTACAGAAACTTGGGATATATCCCTCAGGCAGCAAGTCATAGATGATTTCGTCCAGGGATCTGTGATCTCCTACATCAAACTGGGGAGTATCAGGCCGACCGCACGTATTCCGGTCATCCACAGCACCGGAGGTTGCCTTTTCATCAAGCCCGCTGTATTCTCCTACACCGGTCATAGAACCGGCGCTTATCTGTGAAATGCCCAGGGCGACAACCTCTTCCCTGAAGAAAGGCTCCTCCCTTGTTGACAGGATCATACCTGTATAAGGAACGCTTAGGCGCAAAGAAGCAACAATTCTCTTGAAATCGTTGTCATTTACAATGTAAGGAAAGTTATCCAGAGACATTCCATAAGCAGGGCGCAACCTGGGGAAAGAAATCGTGTGAGGGCCGACCCCATACGTCTTGTCCAGGTATTGGGCATGCATCAGAAGAGCCACGGTCTCGAAACGCCAATCGTAAAGCCCGTACAGGACTCCCATGCCTACATCGTCGATCCCTCCTGCGAAGGCCCGGTCCATAGCAGTGGTATGCCAATCATAATCCGCCTTGGGCCCGCAATGAACCTTGCTGTATGTGTCTCTATGATATGTTTCCTGAAAAAGCACGTAGGTTCCAACGCCTGCGTCCTTAAGCATCTTGTACTCCTCAACCGTTGTCGCCGCTATGTTCACGTTGATCCGCCTTATAGTGCCATTTCCCGACGCCGTATCATATATTTGCTTCATAGCAGCGGTAATGTATTCAATGGGGCAGTTTACCGGGTCTTCGCCTGCCTCAAGGGCGATTCGCTTGTGGCCCATGTTTTCTATTACCTTGACCTCCCGGCGGATTTCGTCCATTGACAGCCTTCGCCTGGGATAGTCATTGTCAATCTTATACGCACAATACTTGCAGTTATTGACACAATGATTGCTTACATAGAGAGGGGCAAAGAAGACTATTCTCTTGCCGTATATCTGCTCCTTGATCTTTCGTGCGGCGGTGTAGACCTCATGTTCAAGTTCGGGGTCATCCACCCAAAGCAAAGCCGCCAGTTCTTCAAGGCTCAATCCATTTAGTTCAAGGGATTTTGATATGACTTCCCTCACAGCCAAGGGGCTGTATTTCTTCCCGGCTTCCAGGGCTTCGATTATTACTTGCTCATCTATGAATGTTGCCTCTTGACGTTCCTCGATCATGTTAAACACCCTTTCTTTTGGGGTAGATTTTCTTTTATTTGAAACCTGGGTTTTGGGCTATCGCCTCTGCCTGAAGCGATGGACATCCCCAATCCTTTGATCATAGCCTTTACGCCGTTCAGGGCCGCCTGAAGATCTTCCCCGTCTGAGCTCGCTTTACCGGGATATATCTCATAGGAATCTCTGAATATCTTCGGAGTGACATCCGGCATAATGACGTTGGCGCCGCACATAAGCGCCATCCCTCGCGGGTCATTCCAGTGCCGCACCGGACCTAACCGCGAAAAGCCCGTACCCCTGGAGCCTGTTTCAGCCCACTCCCAGGTGCCGGTATCCGTTTGCTCACCGGTATCCGCTTGTTCACCGGCATGCATTCCTTCACCGACACCCGCCTCTTCACTTGATGTACACGGAAGAAACCGGCTTTCACCGTGGCCGGGCTTGATGTATTCACAGGGTGCAGGCAATGGGCCATAATATCCAAACCTTGCCCGGGCATAGGCCCTCCAGAGGGAAACCCACTCCCGCGAGCCTTTCCCGATCACCCCCAACGCAGTGGTTGCCGGAACATGGGCCATTGGCACCATTAGCCGGGAAAGGGCCACAGTTCGCAGGACTGCTCGGATTGAGCCTGCAGGATTTGGTTGAGTGCATGATGCGGGCGCTCGCAAAGGTGTGTCGGGATGAGGAACGAAAGGGCCTATGCTAACCATTTCAGGATCCAGTTCTTTCATAAACTCCAAATCGCGAATCACCATTTCCCTGGTTTGGCCAGGCAAACCAAGGATAATTCCTGTTCCGATCTGGTATCCCAGGCTTCGCAGATTGATAAGGCACTGTAGCCTCTCATCCAGAGTAGTAGTAGGCTTAAGCTTGCGAAAGAGAATGGAATCAGATGTCTCGAATTTGAGCAAGAAGCGGTCTGCCCCTGCTTCTCTCCATAATTCATAGTCTTCAAAAGGCCTTTGCCCAACACTAAGTGTTACAGCAGGCCCCAACCGCTTAATGGCTCTCACCACTTCCACGATGGCATCCGCGGAATATCCCGGGTCTTCGCCTGACTGCAGCACAAACGTACCGAAGCTGTGAGATTTTAGTGCAGTGGATGCTGCTTTCACAATTTGATCCGGGGACATCCGGTATCTGGCAAGAGCTTCATTGCTTCGCCTCAAGCCACAGTAAAGGCAGTCCTGCCTGCAGTAATTTGAAAACTCGATTATTCCCCTTACGTGGATTGCCTTGCCCACGTGGCATTCACGTGCCTCATGGGCAGCATGAAACAAGCTAAATTCTTCTTCCACGGTTTGAGGCGACAAAACCCTTTCGATGTCATGCGCCTTCAAAGGCAATCCCCGGGCAATCTGTCTGAGAGCATCTTCATAAGTTTCACTATTGTGTACGCCTGCCTCTATTCCAGAGCGTTCTTTCTCAGAACATTCTTTCTGCCATTCTTTCTCAGAACATTCTCTGCCGGTTCCCATTGATTCTCTCCCTTCCGCCTGATCAAGTGCATTGCACGATGCCTGCGGCCTGGCCTTCAGGGCCCCCAGATTCTATTTCCACAACCTGCATGCCCCGGCCCGGGATGTCCTGCATACCGATTACTGCAGCAACTCTGAGGAAATGTCTCCAGGCCCATAGTCACCCGGCCTGGACAGCCCTAACTGCTTAGGCCGTAATCGCTGTTTTCACTTTCACGCCTTGAAGGCTCCCCAGCTTTCCGGTCATTGCTCCAAGGGTGTCAGTGTCACCGTCAACAATCAGGGCGATAACAGAGATACCACGATCTCTATACGGAATACCCATCCGGCCGATAATCACATGGGCATACGCACTGAGAACCTGGTTAACTTGAGGCGCGCTTTTCAGCCTGTCCCTGACAACAATGCCCACAACTCCAATCCTCCTGGCCTCGGTTTCGAGGACACCGTCGCGTTCATTTGCGGGACATACCTGTTTGTGCTGGTTTTCCATGAACTGCCCTCCTCAAAAGTGAACTCTCTGGCCTTATCTGCGAAAAGGCCCCATTGGATAGCTGCGAACAGACAACAGCCAAAATTGAGTATGAAGCGCCATGCACGGCGCACGATGCAAAAAGCCCGTCGCGAGGACGGGCTCTTGATATTCACACAACTCCATAAGACTCCCAACCACGGTGTGAACTACAAGTTGAGCAGCCAAAACGCAGGCAAGCACCAAAGCTCATCCCATGGAGATGGCGCTGATTGCGATGCAGGCTTAGACTATCTTAAAAGCCGTGCGAAACAACCGCACACCCATGGAGATTAACTGCTCATCTTCTGTGCCTTCTAACCCCGTCAGGCATTTCTTGAAATCCTGCCTGTCGCAGCTACGTCAGCAAACAGTTGGCACACCCGGTATCAAAACCCCGAAAGTTCAGGGACCTAGCCCCTCCCCGCAGGCATTCTCTATTCTGTTTTCATCGATCTGTTGTCATTTTCGTAAAGTTTTACTCAGAACCCGTATCCATTCGACTCCTTGCCGGCAATCCGGCAGCCATTGTGCGCCGATTTTTACGCGTTTGTGACTAAACTCACAATTTAGCTAATTATAGCCCTTGTATCACACTTTAGGCAACAGCAAATGCAATTGGGACACATCCGAAAACCTGTCAGATGACTTTGTCTGGTTTAATCATGGCCTACTCGTTGCTTACCCGTCTTCGCCCTCACAACCTTCATCAGATTCCTCAAATTCGTTTCAGGGTTCATCGTGACACGTTTCGCCGCATTCACAGTTCTCCTGGCCTTCCTCGCATTCGCCCTCGCACTCTTCTTCAGCCTTCTCTTCAGCCCCGTCTTTTTTGACCTTCTTCTTGATCTTAACTTTCTTTGGCACTGCAAAGTTCACTTTGGATATTACGTCTGGAAGCCTTTCAATGATCTTGTCCGCAATACCCCGGCCTTCAAACGTGAAAACCTGTACGTCTCCGTCTTCCTTCACTGCGACTATTGCCAGAGGCCGGAGCGCAGCGCCTCCACCTGAACCCGAGCCGCCGCCCGAATCTTTTTCGGTTTTTCCCTGTCCGCCGCCTGATCCGAAACCAAAGGATACGGATTGAACCGGTACCAAGGTGACCTTACCCGCAACCACAGGTTCTCCAAACACTGTCTTGGTCGATATGAATTTTTCCAGTTGAGAGCCTAATGCCTCAAGTGAACCCACATGTTCCATGATTTCGCCTCCCCTTTCTTGATTACCTATGATCTAGCGGCATGCCCGCGCCTCTATGCGGCCCATGCCACAGTAAACAAACATCTACGTTGGATCTGCCGATTTGCCGGCAGCAAACGCCATCATAACAAGCTTTACGTAGCAAAACCTATCAAGTATCATGGCCATTCCACCCGGGCAGTCCATTGTGCCGGGCTATTCCTTTGCTGCCCTGATGATACAGTGCTCAGCGAGTTGTCAATCTAACCAGCGTATTGTCGTTCTAATCCCCAGATGCACTCGATTTCGGACTCTGCTTCAGCTCCCGCCTCCCCTGGTGTACCTGTGGCTTTTGCTTTCCACGTTTACGTTTCCTCCACCAGATATCCCTGATTTCCGGGGCTAGCATGAAGCGAGCCCCAATCCAAAGTAATTGGGCCGGCACAATCCAGATTGATGCCCTGCCATCAGCACCAATCACCTGGTTTTCAAAGTTTGGGTGAAGCCTCACACCTTTTACGCCAAATGCACCGGCATATGCCGAAAACAAACCAAACACTATCCCTGTATAGGATGGGTCAAATAGCCCCAGTTCCAGGTTCAAATCTACGTCAAGGTGAGCAGCCCTGAACAATGATTGGATTACCCCAATCGCTTTGGGCCTTACCGGCGCAGAAATGAACGTCTTTATCTCGCTCAGACGCACCCTTTTGTGCTTCTTGAACGTCTTGGGTTTCCCGGGTTTTCCGAATTGGCCGGATGTACCGGGTGTGCCGGATTGCCGCGATTCCCTTGAGATTCCGGACACCTTGGCTTTCCCTGGCTTCTCAGGCTTTCCCGGTGTCTCGCGACCCGGCTTCTCACGACACGGCTTCTCACGACACGGCTTCGTGCCCAATGGCACCTTTATTCCCAAGACCCGTAAGTCTGGATGCACTGTGTCAGACACCCGTACAGAGACGAGCCCCAGCAAGACGCTGGCCTTCAAATCAAACCCGTAATCGACCAGAAATAAATCGATCTCGCCGGACTCATAGTTGTCCAGCCTATTCAGGGCTTCTTCGATGTTGCTCTCAATCATGCAAGAACCTGAACCATTAACTGAAATAGGTAAGGCCAAAATTGCTATGATGACACAAACTGCAAAAGCGGCTAATCCGCCGAAAATCTTCAGTACCGTAACAAGAACTGCCATGATGTATTTCCATAGCCTCCTCTGGCCCTGCACCGTCGAGTTTCTTGCAGAAAATCTCGCAGACAAAAGGCCCTCGGTAAGCCCCGCGTCATATACTACTTCTCCCAAGTGCCGCAAATTTCCTTTCTGTGGTACAGTGTCAAGGCTCCCCACACTAATCCGGGCAATATGTCTGCACAGCGTTTCTATGGCTTAGGGAATTTGCTCTGCTGTTGACCAACCATCGCACAAGCGGAGATGTTGGCGTTTGCGCCTGCGCACGGTTAAGCTCCGCATCTGTCACGTTTTAACACACTTCAGCCGTAACGTTTGCGCCTGCGCACGCTTCCGCCTCGCATATGTCACGTTCCAACACACTTAAGCCGCAATATTTGCCCCCACGAAAACTTCAACCG
>DUTL01000287.1 GCA_012842105.1 Candidatus Fermentithermobacillaceae bacterium
CGATGCGCCCGGTTCGGATGTGATTTGCTTGAGCAAGGCAGGTGGGGCATATCCTACAACGAGGCTCTCAAGGTCCTCGACTGATTTGAATTTGCCCTCGAGCCTTAGGTCCAGATGTAGTTCGTCTTTGTTCAATTTACCCAGGGGGTAGTTGAGGTTGGACGCTGATATCAATGCTGCTATTGCGTCTTGAGTCAGGCCGAGGGCTGATAGTTTGTCAGGGTCAAGGCTGACTTCCACTTGCTTTGTCAGGCCACCCAGGACTTCTACAGCCGCAACGCCTTCTACGCCTTCAAGCCGGGGCTGGAGAATATCGTTTGTGAGGTCTGTGAGTTCGCCTAGATCTGAATCCCTGAATTGCGATACTGCTACCTGCATTACAGGCAGCAAGGTAGGGTCAAACTTCATGATTGTCGGCTTTGACGCGTCTTCAGGCAGAGGCACCAACTCAAGTTTTTGAGTTATGTCGCTTCTTGCTTCAGACATATCCTGGCCCCACTCAAAAGTAAGCACAATTATGGATACGCCTTCTTGAGAAATGGACATGATGTCCTTGATACCCGATGTGGTAACGGCCACTGACTCGAGAGGCACTGTAACAAGGTCAGCAACTTCATTGGCTGAGGCCCCCCTGAATGTAGTGATCACTGCAGCAACAGGCGGAGTGATTTTGGGCAGAAGGTCTATGTTAAGGTTTGTGTACGATACGACACCCAATAGCACTACGATGAGCATTACCATAAGGACGGCAACAGGCCGCCTAATGGATATTTCTGAAAGGTTCATTTATCATACCTCCTGGTTGGATAGATAAGAGTCTCGAGCCTGTTGAGAAACATGTATGTCAGTTTCTAAGTTACTTCTAAGAAACCGGCTCAAGCCAGGGCAATACTGCTTGCCAGTTTGTCAAGGATAGTCACGATGCTGGAGAGTTCCACATCAGAAAGGTTGCTCAACAGGCGCTCTGCTGCCGCCCGTCTGGATGCCTCCAATTCTTCCAACAGACTGGCTCCCTTTTCAGTGACAAATACGAGTACTACCCGCCTATCAGTTTTATCTCTCTTGCGTCCGATTAATTCCTTGTCCACCAGCTTATCTGTAAGAAAAGTGACAGCGCTCGAAGTTACCTGCATCTTCTGGGCGATCTGTGAAACTCTTGCAGGCCCTGATTGTGCAATAAACCTGAGTACAAGGAACTGTGACATGGACATGTTTCCCTCAACGGCTTGTGCTATTTCCCGGCCAAACTTCCCGGCTACAAGATGTATGAGTTTGTCGATCCGATCAATAAGTATTTTACGGCTTGAATTATTTGTTTGCGAAACGCCGGAGGTTTGACTCAATTCTGCACCTCCTTGGAATCAGTCAAGGATACTTCGGCAATCGTAATATTAAGCAGCTGTAACATCTCCAAAGAGTATAAAACTACAGGGAAGTTGTGTCAAGGAAAGGATGGCCCGGTGGCGGTGGGCGGTCAGGTGGGCGATCAGGTAGCGGCCAGGTGGAGGATCCGGTGACAGAGATCCAAGAGATTCGGTGAAGAATTTAGCGAAAGAGATCTGGCAATGGAACGGGAACCTGATTCAAAAGATGGGTTGCTTCATGGAATTCTTCAAATATAAAGAGTGAGACACACCTAACAATATGGGTTATGATTTATATGTTCAGGGAATCAATGTAGCAGTCGTGAGAATGACGGTTGCCTGCAAACTCCGGGTGGTTCCGGGGCTCAGGCGCCGTTTGCCTGCAAGCACTATTTTCCCGAGTTTATGTACGTGGTAATATACACAACTGAGTTGGAGGGGGAGTATAGTTGAGCATCATTCGTCCGACCGTAATAGGGCTTCTGACAGGAGTTTTGGGCACAGGAGCCGGGGGCGTCTTGGCTCTTTTGCTTAATTTTGGCGGGGGTGCGAGCCTTAGTTTCCTGCTTGCGGCTTCGGGAGGAGTCATGATAAGCATTTCGCTTGTAGAACTGATTCCCGAGGCCATAGAGGTTGGAAGCAAGGGATTAGCGGCTATCGGCTTGCTTATTGGAGTTGTAATTCTGTTTGTTTTGGATATGGTGCTTCCTCATACCCACAGCTCGCTGTTTGGGTGTGACAACAGGGGGGCGTATCACGGCGAAAGGGCTGCAAAGATGAGATCCGCAGGCGTATTGATAGGGCTCGGAATAGCGATGCATAACTTGCCTGAAGGATTGGCTATCGGGGCAGCTTATGCCCATCAGGAATCATTGGGGTTCGGGGTGTCTCTGATGATTGCCCTTCATAATATCCCTGAAGGAATGGCCATGGCAGTTCCTTTGCGAGCCGGCAAAGTGAATCCTGGCAGTATAGTCTGGTCCACTGTGTTGGCGGGCGTGCCGGTGGGCATAGGCGCCCTTATTGGAGCTGGGCTGGGGCAAGTGTCTCCGGTGATTCTATCAGTGTCTATGGGTTTTGCGGCAGGAGCCATGATGTATGTGGTTAGCGATGAACTAATACCCGAAGCCCATTTGTGCGGCCATGGCGAGTATCCTACAATTGGATTGGTGGTAGGCATTTTCCTCGGCATATTGGCGATTTTCATCCTATGATGATAACCGTAGCAGCACGGCAAGAGGCAGAGGGAGCCCATCTTGCAGAACATATAGCACAAGAGGGCGTGGAGTACAGCAACACATCGAGGAACGTCAGAGAGTACAGCAAAGAGGTGTTTCGTATGCGTGGTATTGGGGAAGGTTCTTGTCTGATTGTAGTAGATGTTCAGAACGATTTCTGTCCTGATGGAGCTTTAGGGGTCAGGGAAGGAGACCAAGTGGTGCCTGTTCTCAACTTGTGGATCAGCGAGTTTGACAAGAAGGGAATGCCTGTGGTTTACACTCAGGACTGGCATCCGGAAGACCATGTTTCCTTTGTAGAAAGCGGAGGAATATGGCCACCCCACTGTGTTCAGGATACAAGAGGTGCAGATTTCCATCCGGATCTGATAGTCCATGGGGAAGTCTGCCGCAAAGGTTTCGTCAGCGACAAGGAAGCCTATTCAGGCTTCGACGGTAGAGTAGCCGGGCCAGACGGGCCGGCCCTTGACCGGTGGCTGAAGGAACAGGAAGTCTCTCGAATTTACGTGGGAGGCCTGGCCACAGACTATTGCGTAAAAGCAACAGCGCTTGATGGGATAAGGAACGGATATGAAGTTGTTGTGTTAAAGGATGGAGTACGTGCTGTTGACGTCAGGCAGGGAGACGGCGGCAGGGCCATTGCGGAAATGGTGGATGCGGGAGCAGTGCTTGAATGACTGTTTTTATTCCATTGGCTGTTCCGATTCCGTCAATGAACCAATAGGCAATGAGCCAATAGCAAGGGCCTTCGTCGTCACACGGCGATCTCTTTCCATTTGCCTGTTTTGAAGCGCCATCTAAATAGCAAACATCGAATAGCCAGGTCGATTACCATGGCATACCAGGCTCCTGGCAAGTGAAGCCCTAGTACTCCTGTAAAAAGGTACGTCAACCCTACCCTGACGATCCACGCGCTGCTTCCGGTTATGAGCATGGTCCATGCAGTGTCGCCAGCGCCACGAAGGCTTCCGGCAAATACATGGTTCATACCCATGATAGGCTGGGCCACGGCGACTATTCTGAGCACAGTGCTTCCAAGGCGAATCACTTCAGGATTGTCCGGAGTGAATAACTGAACAACGTAGGGTGCGGCAAGAAACAGTCCCACACCGGCACATCCCATGGCCATGGATGCGAGTTTTTGACATTTCCATGCCGATTCTTCTGCTTTCTCTGCATTGCCGAACCCAAGATATTGCCCCACCAGTGTAGTGGCTGACGCGCCAAAACTGAAACCTATAACAAGGGACATTGATTCAATGCGGATGGCTATCTGATGGGCAGCGTAAGCGTTGGTCCCCAGGCCTGCTATGGCTCTTGCATAAAGAAGTTGCGCGCCTCTTAACGTAAGCCTCTCACCTGAAGCCGGCAGCCCAATTGACATAACGCTGCTCAGTGTGTCTTTGTGGGGACGGAAGGACCCTTTATAGAAATCGCTTATTGGATTTGGTTGCTTTATAGCCAGTGCCAATACCACAACCATACCCACAAAATGCGCGAAAGCCGTGGCAAGCCCTGCTCCTGCAGTCCCCATTGCGGGAAACCCCCAGTTTCCGCTGATCAAGGCGTAGTTGCCACAAAGGTTGGTGATGTTTACCAGTATACCTGAGAACATAGGCAGCCGGGTGTTGCCTGCGCCTCGAAGAGCTGCAGTAAAAGTCATAGTTATAAATTGGAATAGCATGGACAGGCCCTTCCAATACGAATAGGGAATTCCCTGCTCGATTACGTCTTTCTCAGCTCCCATGAGGCGAAGGCTTGGCCCGGCAAAAGCACTGATGAGGATGAACGCAGCCATACCTAGAATTGCAGCAATAATCAACGATTGCCTTAATGTTTGCTGGGCCTCATCATATTGGCCGGCTCCAATTCGACGGGCTACTACAGAAGTAGTTCCCACACGGATAGCATCATAGAAACTGGTTGCTATCATTGAAATCTGATTCGACAGGCCTACAGCCACCACTGAAGCTGCCCCGACGCGTCCAACCATGGCTATATCAGCAGCATTGACTACGGCCTGCAACAGCCTCTCGGCAATCAGGGGTACTGCAAGCGCCCAGATATTTTGCTCGATTGTATGGTTTTCCAGATCAAGATATCTCGGCCGGGCCCGAACCCGTTCGCTTAAGGAGAGATCTTCATCTGAAGCATGATCCATGAGCTCGTCTATGGGATCTGATTCGTTCAATATATCCACCTTTATTTCGTAGTGCAAAGTAATCCTTATATTATCATATAAATGTTTGCAAGGTTAGGCAAGTGGAACAGGAATTTCGGTTCCCGTAGCGAATCAGTAATCTGTAGGCATATCAAGTATTTGCATACGATAACTCTTGTGGATGTTCTTAAAGGCCTATGGACGCTCTGTTGCAGAAGTCTATTTTGACGTCCTCGCAGGAGTTATCCCGGGTGTTGCTGTAGAAGCCCGCACAGGAATTGCTGCGGAAGCCAGTGCAGGAATTGATGTACAAGTTTCGGAATGATCTTGTTCTTGCCGGCCTCAGCAAAGTGTTAACGAAACTAAACTCATTCGAAAGGAGTGAACTCCTGGTAGGAAACAGCCGGACGCGACATTTCAGCGGATGTTTCAGAGGGCGAACAAGAATTTGCGTAGTTTCCCAGGCTGAAGGTCGCAGGCACGGCGGCCAGGCAATTCCTATGTGGTTTTCTGTATTGGC
>DUTL01000288.1 GCA_012842105.1 Candidatus Fermentithermobacillaceae bacterium
GCATAGGTTTGGCTATTGCAGCTATCTCAGGGGCCATAAGGCAGACGTTATATACTTTGCCTCTAACCTTATTCAAACTGATTACACGGGCCTCTACATCATAAATTTGCCTCATGCTCATAATATCATTCTCCCGTCATACATAACGGCCTTTCCGCCCACAATAGTGCCATATGGCGCTCCCGTCAGCCTCCAGCCCATAAACGGGCTGTTCCTACCCTTAGACTCGAAATTACGAGGAACTATCGAGTGTTCGCAATCGGGGTCTATGACCGTAATGTCAGCAGCAGCATCCACTTTGAGTGTGCCACCCGGAACGCCAAGAATCCTGGCAGGGTTAAGGCTCATGAGCTCAGCCATTTTCATCCAATTAATTACTCCGGGCAAAACCAGCTTATCGATAATCAAGCCTACAGCTGTTTCAAGGCCGCTTATCCCAAAGTCGGCATAGTCATACTCCACCCACTTGTCATCAATGTGGTGAGGCGCATGGTCAGTGGCGATAACGTCGATAGTGCCGTCAGAAAGCGCTTCCCGGAGCGCGTCCACATCATCCTGTGACCTCAAAGGCGGATTTACCTTTGTATTTGTGTCGTATCCGGCCTCAAGCACAATTTCATCGGTAAGTATCAAGTGATGAGGGGTAACTTCACATGTTACGTTGATTCCCCGGGCCCTGGCCCGCCTTACCAGGCTTATGGAGCCTTCTGTGGAGAGATGGGCAAGGTGCAGCCGCCCTCTTGTGAGCCTGGCTATGAGCAAGTCTCTGGCTACGGCAATTTCCTCTGATTCCCGGGGGATTCCCCGTAACCCTGATACAGTCGAAACAAGCCCGTAGTTGATTTGCCCCCTGTCTGAAAGAGACATGTCTTCGGGATGATCGATAAGCACAGCATCAAACGATTTAAGGTACTCAAGCGCACAACGCAACGTTTCAGCGGTTGCCACAGGCGAACCATCGTCTGAAAATGCAACGGCTCCCGCCGCCCTCATCTCGCCCAGTTCAGCCAGTTCCTTCCCGGCCCTGTTTTTGGTGACAGCTCCAATTGGATATACTCTGACGCATGCTGTCTTTCTCGCCCTTTCCAAAATCCTGGTTACCACTGAATCATTGTCACACGCCGGCTCAGTATTGGGCATACACGCCACAGCGGTGAAACCGCCCATGGCCGCTGCTTTGGTGCCTGTTTCAATATCTTCCTTGTATTCAAAGCCAGGCTCTCTCAAGTGAACGTGCATATCGATGAACCCAGGCATTACTATCTTCCCTTTGGCATCCAGAACCTCCATATGGCCTTCAGGCTCAATGCCTTCAGATAGTTTGGCAATCTTCCCGTCAACAACCAACACATCAAGCACCTTGTCTGTGTGCGTGGAAGGATCGATAACCCTTCCTCCTTGTATGAGCAAATCTTTAGCCATCAGTCTCTGCCTCCCAGGATAAGATAAAGAATCGCCATCCTTACAGCTACGCCGCTGGTCACCTGGTCAAGAATCACTGATCTGGGCGAATCTGCAACATCGGTGGTTATCTCCACTCCCCGGTTCATTGGGCCCGGGTGCATTATTATGGCATCGTCTTTGGCGTAACTGAGTTTGTGCCTGTCAATGCCGAAGAAATCGCGATATTCCCTCTTGGAAGGAAACAAGCTTCTCGCTTGACGTTCCAGCTGCAGCCGAAGCACATACACCACATCTGCCCCTTCCATGGCTTCTTCAGGCCTGGCGAATGCTTTAACCCCCAGCCTTTCAATGTCCGGAGGCAATAAGGTTAAAGGGCCTGCTATGGAAACCTCTGCCCCCATTTTGGTTAGCCCGAAAATGTTGGAGCGGGCAACCCTGGAGTGGAGAATGTCGCCGACTATAGCTACTTTCAAACCTCTGATTTTTGACTTGTAATCCAGCATGGTAAATATATCCAAAAGGCCCTGGGTCGGATGTTCGTTCATGCCGTCGCCCGCATTGACAACAGGAATATCCAGTACCTTTGAAAGAAAATGGCATGAACCTGAGACACTGTGCCTCATTATGGCCAAATCAATACCCATCATTGACAGGTTGCGCGCAGTATCTGCAAGAGATTCTCCCTTCCTGACCGCTGACGTGGCACTGGAAAATGAGACTGCATCTGCCGACATGTACCTGGCAGCCAGTTCAAAAGATGTCTTGGTCCGGGTGGAAGGCTCATAAAACAATGTACAGACTACTTTCCCACGCAGGGTAGGAACTTTCTTGATAGGCCTTGAAAGGATTTCTTTAAGTGAGCGAGCCGTAGACAAGACCAATTCCATGTCTTCTGCACTCATCTCCCGTAGGGATAAGAGGTCGTTTCCTCGAAGTGACAAATTCTTGACCCTCCCGCTCTATCTGATGATTTTTAACAAACGCAGCACATCTGCTGCATAGTTTGGCAAACTCAACGCTCTATTGCTCAACTTCTTCTGAAATCACGACCTGATCTATGCCGTCATATTCGGAAAGACGCACATTGATCACTTCTTTTCTGGAAGTGGGAACGTTTTTCCCCACGTAGTCGGCCCTTATGGGGACCTCCCTGTGGCCCCTGTCAACGAGCACAGCCAGTTGAATGCACTCAGGCCTGCCCAGGTCGATAATCGCGTCTAAGGCTGCCCGGATGGTCCTCCCTGTAAATAGCACATCGTCAACCAGTACCACTTTTCTCTTTGCTATGTCAAAAGGCAGCACAGTACGGCCTACATGAGGTTGTTCGAACCTCAAGGTAAGGTCATCTCTGTAAAGGGTTATGTCAAGTTCTCCCACCAGAACGTCAGCCTTCTCGCTGTTCCTGAGAATGTCTGCCAGCCTCCGTGCCAAAGGCACACCGCGCCTCCGTATGCCTACCAGAACTACATTATCAAGCCCCTTGTTCTTCTCAACTATTTCGTGGGCAATGCGCACGAGGACTCTACGGATACCGTCATTATCCATAATCTCGGCCTTATCTATAAGCTGCATCTTCCTCAAACCTCCCTGTTGGATTTAGGGTGACTCGATACCGGTAATTTGCTCAAAAAAGCGAAAACTCCGCCGGGCTTACATCCTACGGAGTTTTTTCATATAACTTCGCCTCCTTTTTGCCTCGCTGGGCCAAATTAAAGGACCGGCCTGTGTTCTTCTATTAACTTGTCCAAATGAATAATAATTTAAAACCAAATTGCCAGTCAAGGCTTCCTTAGAAAGATAACCGGCTTGCAACCACAGGGAGCCGTGTCACAACCAACGGCTCCCAGGCATATATGGCATTTTAACTATATTTTTTCAACCCTAATGGTAGCAGTATGCCCATTGATATCCCAGGTTTCGCCTTGAACTGCATCATGTGTGAGTTTGAGGCTGTCACACAGAGTCTCGCTTTGAATGTAACCCTTGTGTTTTCTAACAGCTTCCAGAATCACATCATTGCTGGATATCACCATGGTGATATGGTCAAGCACGTCAAATCCTGCGTTTTTCCGCATAGTCTGCACTTTGGAGACTATCTCCCTGGCATGCCCTTCCCAGGCCAGTTCCTGGCCGATCTCAGTATCCAGGACCACGAAAGCATCATTTTGAACTTCAACTGCAAACCCTTTCCTGGCGCTCATCCTGATGTCTGTATCTTCTTTGCCTAGCTCCAATGCCCGGTTATCCACAGTGACAGTGATTGCCCCCTTGCTCTCAAGGATGCCCACTGCCTCCTTTGCGTCCAACTCGCCAAGCGCCGCTATGATCGCCCTTAGATCTTTGCCGTATTTGGGGCCTGCCACAGGTAGGTTAGCTCTTACCTCATAAGTCACATAGTCGCTCAAACTGCTTACATACTCTATTTGCTTAACGTTGAGTTCTTCCTTGACCAGGCCCTCCATGTCATGAAGTATGCTTTTATACTGTCCGTTGACCATCATCTTGCTTAAGGGCTGCCTCACTTTTATCTGCATCTTGTTCCTGACAGACCTACCCAAAGACACCAGTGTAATAACAAGCCCCATCCTTTCTTCAAGGGAGGAATCTATAAGGGCCTCACAGGCTTGAGGGTATTCCTCAAGATGCACTGACTCCATGGCAGCACCTCCAGTGAGATTGAGGTAAATGTCTTCTGCCACAAGCGGAGCAAAAGGCGCCATGAGTTTGGATAAGGTAAGCAGCACCTGGTACAGGGTACGGTATGCAGATTGCTTGTTTAGATCGAACTCGTTAGACCAAAACCGTTCCCGGCTCCTTCGCACATACCAGTTGCTTACTTCATCCACCAAGAACGACTCTATGCTTCTTTCAACTCTGGTTAGTTCATACTCAGCCATATTATCGTTAACCTGTTTCACCAGGGTGTTCAGCCTGGACATGATCCAGCGGTCGATTTCAGGCCTGTCCTCTACAGGGATATTTAGCCCGGCAGGATCAAGCTTGTCTATGTTTGCGTACAGAGTGAAGAACGAATATACGTTTACCAGGGTTCCGAAAAACCTGGAAGATACTTCCCGAATACCGTCTTCATCGAAACGGGTAGGCACCCATGGAGGTGATACTGCCAGCAGGTACCATCTTAAGGCATCAGTTCCGTACTTGTCTATTAACATCCACGGGTCTACGGTATTACCCTTTGACTTGGACATTTTGTGCCCATGCTTGTCGAGTACCAGATCGTTTACCAGCACCTGCTTAAATGCCGGCTCATCAAACAAGAATGTGGATATTGCCAAAAGGGAATAGAACCAGCCTCTGGTTTGGTCAAGCCCTTCGCAGATAAAATCCGCGGGAAAAAGCCCTGGAAACTCGTCTTTGTGTTCGAACGGATAGTGCCACTGGGCATAGGGCATTGAACCTGAATCGAACCAGCAATCTATGACTTCAGGGGTTCTTGCCATTCTCCCGCCACATGAACACCTGATGTGTATGTCATCAACATAGGGCCTGTGAAGGTCCAGTGTTTCCAGGTCAACGGGTTCTGTTGCCTTGCTCGCCAGTTCGCTCCGGGAGCCTATGGCTTCGAGTTTGCCACACTTTTCACATTTCCAGATATTAAGGGGCGTGCCCCAATACCTGTTTCGCGACAGCGACCAGTCAACCAGGTTCTCAAGCCAGTTACCGAAACGCCCGGAGCCAACGTGCTCGGGAAACCACCTTATCTTCTTGTTGTTGGCTATTAAGCTGTCTTGAAACTTGGTGGTTTCGATGTACCACGATTTTCTGGCATAGTACAGGAGCGGCGTATCACACCTCCAGCAGTGAGGATACGAATGTACCATTTGCTCGGTTCTGAAGAGTTTGCCTTCTTGCCTGAGACTCCGGGTGATTTCCCGGTCTGCGTCTCTTACAAACATCCCTGCCCAGTCTGTCACGTCTTCAACAAACCTCCCCCGCTCATCTACCAGGTGAACCAATGGCAAGTTGTATTGCTGGCATACATGGTAGTCATCCTCACCGTACGCAGGGGCAATGTGCACCAAGCCAGTTCCGTTGTCAGTGGAAACATAGCCGGCGCATGTAACGAAAAAGGCTTTTGAGCCCGGCTTTACAAAGGGAAACAGCTGCTCATATTCCATGAATTCAAGCTGCTTCCCGATAAACTCCTCGAGTACCTGGGCATCGTCCCCGAAAAGTACATGGGCCCGTTCTTTGGCAACGTAATATATGCTACCTTCATGCAAAACCTTAACATAGGCGCTCTCGGGATTAATCGCCACGCCGACGTTTGACGGAAGCGTCCAGGGCGTAGTTGTCCATACAAGCAGGTATTCGTTTTGCCTGCCCTTGACTTTCAGTTTGACGTAAATTGAAGCTACCTGTTCGTCTTTATAGCCTTGAGCCACCTCGTGGGATGCAAGAGGGGTTCCGCATCGCGGGCAATACGGCATTACCTTATGGCCTTCATATATTAAACCTGCGTCAAAAAACCGCTTGAGGATCCACCAAACAGTCTCAATGTAGTCATTGTCGAGGGTTACATATGGATTGTCCATGTCTATCCAATAGGCTATGCGTTCAGTCAGCATCCTCCATTCTTTCTCATAAGAAAATACTGATTCGCGGCATTTCTTGTTGAAAGCTTCTATACCGTAATCTTCTATTTCTTGCTTTGAAGATAATCCAAGCTGACGTTCAACCTCAATTTCAACAGGAAGGCCATGAGTATCCCATCCAGCTTTTCTGGGAACCTGATAGCCTTGCATGGTCATATAGCGGCAGACTACATCCTTTATCGTTCTTGAAAGCACGTGGTGAATCCCGGGCCTGCCATTTGCAGTAGGCGGGCCCTCGTAAAACACAAATTGCGGTTTGCCTTCACGGTTTGCCACGCTCTTGCCGGAAATGTCGTTTTGCTTCCAGTAATCGAGGACGGCTTCTTCTACCTGGTTTACCGGCCTCTTAGGATCAACTCTCTTAAAGCGTCCCATGGCGTTCACTCCTAGATGCTAACTTGGTTGTTTTCTAACCTATGTCATAAGAGATCTTGGCTCATTTACGTCAACACAAACAAAAAAATCGCCCTTAGGGACGATTATCACCGTGGTACCACCCAGCTTAGCCGTTGACGGCTCACTTTTGTGCCCTATAACGAAGGCAAACCGGATTGGCTTACTACGTTCAGCTACCGGCTCAGAGGTGATATTCAAATGGCCGTAGCACCGGCTTTCCACCGGCTGCCGGTTCTCTGCAGCCCGGTTCCACTCTACTCGTCCTCGTCATAGCCTTTCGCCGGATATGATTTTGATTATATTACTATATGTTGCAGTGCAAAGTCCAGCGCTTGCATTAATATATCCCTAACACATCACTCAGACAAGGTGTTATTGAGAAAACTTCATGTGCTGCAAGCAAGGCCTTGAAACTGCATCGAGAAGTTGCATCGAAAGGACGAGAAAATAAAATGGTGTCGGGAGCGGGAATCGAACCCGCACGGGGATACCCATACGCCCCTCAAACGTACGCGTCTGCCTGTTCCGCCATCCCGACACTTTGTGTATACTGTGTATACCTTATCAGCATTTAACACTATACCCTGCCCTATTGCAGGTGTCAACCGGTTTTGCCCTTACTGTTATCGGACAGCAATACTGTCGCCTCATGAGCGACTGAAGAGCAGAGGCATTCTGGCGGGTTGGCGGCTTCCCCATGGCCGGCTGGCTCGTCTAGAGAGCCATTCGGGCGGGTTTCGGGCTTTCCAAACATCGACTGGCTTACCTGAAGAGCCACTCTTGCAGGTTTTCACGCTTCTTAGGTTCTGATTGCTCGCCTGCCGATCCACTTCCGCCGTTTCTCGAGATTTTGCAACTCGTGTGGTACGGCCCGAAAGCCACTTCAGAAAAGAATCTGGAGACTCAGCTTAGTTACCCCCAAACATGCCTACTGCTCTTCTTCCCTTCTGTTCACATAGGATGCCAACGCAGAAGAAACGGCCAAAATCGTAAGCACATTGGCAACGTTCTTGCTTAAGACGCCGGAACGGCCCAGGGCGCTTGCAACCAAAGCCAGGACAGCTAATACAGGGCCTACCCACGGTTTGAAGAAGAAATCCATAGCTAAACTATCTCCTTTCGTCTGTGTTGTTCAATTATTCCGACCTCTTGCCACACATTTCCCCTTTTGCTAGCGGTTTTCCTGCCGGCAGATCAAGTCTAACCATCGATCCATATGCTTTTCGGCGCAAATCCTGCCTGACTCCACCAGGGCCTTAATCTTTGAAGGTGTAGGGAAGCCTACTTCCCATACTCGTGGCCTCAATGTCATGGAAGTGTGTTTTTTCAGGTGGTTCAGGGTTGCGCCCCGTGTAGCCAAATTGAAACTCCTTGCGAGCACTGAGTATATTCCTTTGGCCTGTTGAGGACGGTCTATATATGACCCAAGGTCAACTGATAATACCTCCTCTGCCCCCATTCGTCGTACTTCATAGGCAGGGACCATTTCTTTGACTCCGCCGTCGACCAGTTGGTTGTTACCGAGTTTTCTCGGAGTAAAAATCCCCGGCATAGAGGAACTTGACATGACAGCGGTGGAAAGGGCAGCGCCGGTAATATATCTTCTCTTTCTCCCCGGGTACGCGTCTGGCTCTGTGCCTGGAGAAAGTTCTGAATCAGATAGGCAATTTGTGAAGACTACAGTATCTCCGGTAAACAGATCACAAGACACAATTGAGAGAGGAGTCTCAATGTCGGACATCATTTTATTGGATGTGAGCCGATCAACAATTGGCTCTATCCAACTTGGGTCCAACAGCCCTTGAATGCCCATGGCAGAGGCCAGATCCAGGGAATAATCCTCTACTGGAATTTGGTAGTTTTTTGGCAAGCACTGTATCTTCTCATCCAAAACCAGGCTTTGCATCTCATTTCTTATTGTGCCTGGCTTGAGCCCTGAAGCCCAAAGGCCTCCCACTATTGCACCTGCGCTCGTTCCTGCGATAAAGCCGGGCTTTAGCCCTCTAGCCTCAAGAGCTTCAAGTACACCGATATGCACAAACCCAAAAATACCTCCCGCCCCAAACGCTATGCCCCATTTCTTCATGAAAACCACCCCTGGTTACTTTATGCCTGGCCCGGTTATGATGACAGAAATTGCAGGGCAAAAATACGGCCCGTTGTTGAAGGATAAATAGGTGGTTAAGCCAAATATGTATTCTATTCAATCTAATTGTTAGGGGAGAATGTTCCAATGGATCAAAATCCTAAAGGCCCGGGCCATCCGGAATTCGGATACACATGGAATATCAGGCGCTCTTCCGTCTTGGGCCTAATCGCTATTGGCCTGGTAACCCTGGCCATACTTTGCATCCAGTTTACCGGCTGCACCAAGAAAGAACCAAATGTACCTCCTGCCGCAGCCGATCCTGTGCAGGGCCCTTCTCAACCCCAAGAACCCGAGGAACCTGAAACGCCTGAAAATGAACCTCTCGACGGCCTGGTATTCGTTAGCATCGGCAATAACTCCAGCGCCAGGCCCCAATCAGGGTTATCAAGAGCAGCGGTTGTGTTTGAAGTCCCGGCTGAAGGAGGAATTACCAGGCTTATGGCCGGATTTGACATTGAAATTGACAAGATCGGGCCTGTAAGAAGTGCAAGAAAGCCCTTGGTGCAAATCGCTGTAGGCTTTGATACCCCCTTTGCCCACTGCGGAGGTTCCGAGGATAGTTTTGAGATAATACGCAGTAACAAAGTCAAGAGTATGTGCGCGATTTACACGGCCGGTGAATGTTTTTGGCGAAGCGGGGACAGGGACGCTCCGGACAACCTCTATACGTCCACGGCCAAAGCAGTCCAGGGAGCTGCCTCACGCGGGTTTTCTCTTTCCAGCGCCTGCTTCTATCCAAAAGGCACTCTGTCAGGGACTCCCGCCGTGGAGGTTTCGTACGGTTTTTCAGATATCGTTAAGTACCCCAACCTTGTGAAATACCAATACAAGGACTCAACATACGTTCGTTTTATCAACGGCCAACAGCATCTTGACGAAAACGAAGAAGCGGTGGCCCCTAAGGCCCTGGCTTTCCTGCAGGTCAGAACTACATACCCTAAAGGCAAACTAATAGAAGTGGATATGGACGTTACCGGGGAAGGCAAAGCCCTGTTGTTTTCAAACGGCGTTATGTGCCATGGGAGATGGGAAAAACCGTCTCTCAGGGAGCCCCTACGCTTCTACATTGATGAAACAGGTGCAGGCCTGGCAGATGGGCTCTTGTGGATTCACCTGGTTCCGGACCTTACCCAAGTAGAGGTGAAATCAGTTTATGACGAGTAAACCTGCCTGCACCGGCAACAAGGCAACCCAAGAAGGAAGTTGACAATGAAATATAGAAACATTGAGTTTAATGTTGCGCTTATCTAAGCAGCCTAATTTCAATACTTTAACCCGATTGGAGGCCTTTGGCCATGAAGAAAGCCAAAGTATGTGTGGTAGGTTACGGCAATGTTGGCCAAGAAGCCGTTGAATGCATAAGACAAGCCCCTGACATGGAGCTTGCTGGCGTAGTGGAAATCCGCAGTGTGGATAACCCTCAAATACCTGTAGTTAACACAATTGATTGCCTGGGCCACGTGGATGTGGCGATTTTGGCTATCCCTTCACGTGATATTCCCAAGGTAGCTCCAGACTACCTGGCGAGGGGCATAAACACTGTAGATGGCTATGACATTCACGGCGGTTCAATGGTATCTCTCAGAAACCACCTGAGCGAGTGCGCCAGGCAAAACGGCAAAACAGCCATAATCGGGGCCGGATGGGATCCTGGAACCGACTCGGTAATCCGCATGCTGTTTATGGCCATAGCACCCCAAGGCATTACATATACCAATTTCGGCCCGGGGATGAGCATGGGGCACAGTGTAGCTGCAAGAGCAGTTCCCGGAGTTAAAGATGCTATCTCAATGACGCTGCCGCTGGGGTATGGGCGGCATCAACGGGATGTTTATGTGGAAATTCACGAAGCAGCTGAATTTGACGAGGTAGCCCAAAAGATCAAGCAAGATGCATATTTCGCCGGCGATAGCACCAGAGTTACAAGAGTTGACGACGTGGGGAAAGTGAAAGTCATGGGGCATGGTGTTTTGGTAGAGCGTATAGGGGCTTCAGGCACTGCTCACAATCAACGCCTCGAACTCAAGATGAGCCTCACCAATCCTTCAGCCACGGCGCAAATAATGGTTTCGGCGGCCCGTGCCTCCATGCGGCTTGATCCAGGCTGCTACGCGCTTGCAGAAATTCCGCCCATTGATCTTCTGCCCGGCAACCGTGAAGATCTCGTTTGCAGTTTAGTGTAATTGGTGACTATGCAAGCCGGTAGGCTTTAGGTACCACCTGGCCTACCGGCGTAATTTTGCAGGACGATTCACTTGGCTTATGGCATTGGCTTTTCTGCGCTGGCCTTACAGCAAATTAGAATGAATTAGAAAGCCTTAATCATGCTATTATTCTGGTGCCAGTCTCTCCCCGTGCAGCTTCTATGGCCCTGTCCAATGATGCAATAGCCGCTTGCTTTCCCCCGTGCTCAATAAACCTCATTATTGCTCCTACCTTGGGCCTCATGCTTCCTTCGAAAAAGTGGGACTCGTGGTAGTATTTAACCAGATCAGGCAGTGTTACTTCACCCAGCCAAATCTCAGATGAGCCTGTATAGTGCAAAGCCGCCCCATTTACATCGGTAAGAATTATCAAGCTCTGGGCCCCTATTGATGAAGCCAGTTTTTCTGCGCTCAGGTCCTTTTCCACAACAGCCTCCACGCCGAGAAGGCTGCCGTCTTCGGTTTCCATCACCGGTATGCCGCCGCCGCCTGAGCAAATCACAATATGCCCTTGTGCTACCAGGCTCTTAATTGATGGCGTTTCAACTATGGATTTTGGTTCAGGAGAGGGTACAACCCTTCTCCAACCTCGCCCTGCATCTTCAATCCACGTTTCTCCATACTTCTCCATTCTTTCCTGCGCCCATTGCCTGCAATAAAACGGCCCCACAGGTTTTGTGGGGTGGCTGAATGCAGGGTCGTTTTTGTCCACCAGGGTCTGGGTAATCACTGTCGATACGGGTATGTTCAAACCACACTCTCTCAAGGCATTCTGCAGGCACATTTGCAGCATGTAGCCGATCATGCCCTGGCTTTGTGCACCGCATATGTCCATGGGCATTTCAGGCACCTTGCCTCTGGCTGCTTCGTTTTGAATGAGTATGTTGCCTACCTGCGGCCCGTTGCCATGAGTGATTACCAACCGGTACCCTTCTTTTGCCAGGACGGCAAGCTGCGCCGCTGTCTTGCCAATGTTCCGCCTTTGGTTTTCGGCTGTTCCTTTGTCGCCTTTCTGCAAAATAGCATTTCCGCCAAGCGCTATCACCATTGTATGCATCGTTGTTGCCTCCCAAGGGACAGTAAATTATGCTTTGCCAAGAGCTTTTAGTATTGAACGCGCTATTGAATCCCAGATCACTCTGAAAATATTCCCCCTGGGAACTTCGTCTTTGGCTATCAAATCCATTCTTCCTACTTCTTCCCCGTCACATGTAAAAACTGCTTCACCAATTTTCATGCCCCTGTGAACGGGTGCTTCCAGTTCTTTGTCGAAAATCAATTCATAAGACAGGCTGTCTTCCTTCCCCTTCTCAACGTTTGCACCCAGGCCACTTGGAGCAATCCCTTCAACCCATTTGCCTTTTCCTTTCCAAACCCGGACTTTTCCAATGTTTGCGTTAGGCTCAGCCACTTGAACATAGGAAAAATTTTTGTATAAATAATCAAGCATTGAAGTAGCCAGCACAGTCCTTTCCCTTTCACCTTCATCAATGGACTTGCCCCTTGCTGAGCCAAAGATTATGGCAATAGTTGAAAACCCATCTCTCTCAGCAAGTGCCACAAGGTTAAAACCGGCCCGGCTTGTAAACCCTGTCTTCAATCCATAAACGCCGGGATACGACCAGAGCAGCCGATTTCTGTTGAACTGGGTAATTGGGTTCTCGCCCGGTGGAGTATAAGTGAACTCTTTGAGCGCATGGAATTGCAGAGCCTCGGGATATCGCGTGATATATGCATTAACCAGGTTAAAGAGGTCCCAGGCAGATATCTTGTTCTCATCAGAGAGCCCGTGTGGGTCTACGAAATGAGTGTTTGTAAGCCCCAGCAGTTGAGCTTGCCGGTTCATCCTATCAACAAACGAAGTCACGCTGCCTGAAATGTGCTCTGCTAGGGCTACGCATGCATCATTACCGGATGCAACGGTAATTCCCTGAATCAACTCACTCACTTTTGCTTTGGTTCCAACCAGCAAAAACATCTTGGAACCACCGATGCGCCAGGCATCTTCGGATATCGAAACTTCATCATCGAAAGAAAGATTGCCCTGGGCTATTTCATCAAAAGCAATAAATAAGGTCATGATTTTTGTAAGGCTTGCAGGAACTTGAGGCGTATTAATGTCCTTTGACATGAATACCCTGCCTGTCTTAAGGTCAGCAAGCAAATAGCTGTCGGCGGCTACTTCGGGAAGTTCAGGTGCTGCGTATACCGTTCCGTAGCCGGAAAATAAAGGAGAAATCAACTGAAGCGTAAAACAGATCAAATAGGTGAAAATCAACATTGAAGCTGGTTTCGATTTTGACATGGCCCTCTACCTCCGTACCTTTTATACCATAACGAAGGGGGATTCTGAAATGTATCTTGTGTCATCTTGTTTATGTGGCAATAAATGCCGTTACAACGGCTCAGCAGGTGATATGGCTAAGTACCCTAAGATCCGGGACTTCTTGGCCCAAGGGCTGGCAGTGCCTGTGTGCCCTGAGGTTCTCGGAGGCTTGCCTGTCCCCCGCCTTCCTGCAGAGATAACAGGCGGAACAGGAACGTGTGTACTTCAAGGCAACGCGAAAGTAGTGAATACGGCTGGAGATGACGTAACCGAAAACTACCTTGAAGGTGCCAGGAAAGCCTTGGAGATTGCCCTCCAGGCCGGCTGCACCAAAGCAATCCTTAAGGAAAGGAGCCCGGCATGCGGAACAGGCCTAATATACGATGGCCGGTTTCAGAGAAACCTCATACAGGGGAGTGGGGTTCTTGCTGCTTTGTTGAGAGTACATGGGTTCACTGTAATCAGCGACGAAGATTTCGCTGAATAGATGCCATACAGGCCCCTCTGTAGGCTGTATGATTTTCGAGCTGCTGTATGAAAAAAACTACAGTTTCTCAGAATACCTGTATGATTTTCAGTCCGCTTTTCGGAAAACTGTATGAATTCCATACAGGCCCCGCCGTAGGCTGTATGATTTTCGAGCTGCTGTATGAAAAAACTACAGTTTCTCAGAATACCTGTATGATTTTCAGTCCGCTTTTCGGAAAGCTGTATGAATTCCATACAGGC
>DUTL01000023.1 GCA_012842105.1 Candidatus Fermentithermobacillaceae bacterium
GCCGGGTTGAAGTATCATTAGCTAAGTACCAGTAGCTAGCCGTGGAAGTACCATTGGCTGAGAGGCCATTGCCCGAATTACCATTAGACATAGTACCATTGGTTATAGCCATGAATTGATTGAGCCACAGCGTCAATACGAATTGATTGAGCGACAGTATCAAGAAGAATTGGCAACAGCAGGACTTGGGTTGACGGTACGGCGTCCAAGGGCCCAGGCTACTTACTAGTACATGCGAAAAGGAATGAACCAAATGTCGAACCCCGGCCGATTTACATCTAAAGCCGAGTTACGTGAGCCATCGAAGCAGGATGTACGTAGAGATATTTTCAACCTTGTGTGGCCCGCCACCGTTGAAAGCCTCTTGCAGATGGGTGTTGGGTTGGTAAACACCGCCATAGTAGGGCACCTGTCAGCCGTGGCAATAAGCGCTGTGGGGCTTTGCAACCGAATCGCCAATGTGCTGGCGTGGCCCCTCAACCAGGCCGTATCTACAGGAGGTACGGTGCTTGTTGCCCAATCAATAGGAGCCGGAGACAAGGAACGGGCTCGAACACATGCAGTTCAGGGAATGCTTTTCGCGTTGGTAAGTATCACTTTGGTAGCAACTGTGCTTTTTGTGGCAGCGGTTCCTGCGCTATCCGTGTTTGATCCCGAGCCTGATGTACTCGAAACAGGTGTCCGCTACCTGCGGATATTTATCATTGGACTGCCGGCTGTCGGGCTGATGATGGCATCAGGTGCAGCTCTCAGGGGAGCAGGAGATACCCGTAGCCCTATGATTGTGGCGGTTATGGTCAATATACTCAACGTTATATTGAGTTGGATTTTGATATACGGCAATCTTGGATTTCCTGCTATGGGTGTGGTTGGTTCTGCCATAGCCACAGTTGTCGCACAGTGGACCGGTGCGGCTATGTCATTTTGGATTGTCACGTCAAACAGATCGATATTGGGGCTTAACCTGAGAGGCCCGTGGCGGTTTGACCGTGAAGCGTTAAGGCGCGTACTCAGGATTGGACTGCCTGCATCAGGCGAGTCTTTTGCCTGGCAAGCGGCATCAATAATTCTCACTTTCTACGTAACGAGTTTTGGCACCAAAGCTCTTGCTGCTCACCAGATAGGTTTGAATGCTGAGTCTCTTTCCTACATGCCCACTGCAGGTTTTGAGATAGCGGCTACTGCTCTAGTCGGCCAATCAATAGGGGCGGCTAATGCGCATATGGCAAAGCGGTACTCTCGGGAACTAGCGAAAATATCTGCGGCTATAACCGTTTTCACTGCCGGCCTGTTGTTCTTCTTCCCCCAGGCCATAATGAGCTTGCTTGCTGAAGACCCGGAAGTAATTGCTCTGGGTGCCATATATCTTAGGATTATGGCCACTGCACAGATTCCGCAGCAGGTTTCATCTGTTATGAAAGGTACACTTCGAGGTAACGGCGACACCCGTACTCCGATGTATATTGCAGGCCTGGGGCTTTGGGGAATTCGGTTGCCCGTGGCTTACCTGCTGGGTTTTACGTTCAATATGGGTGTTGTGGGCGTTTGGGTGAGTATGACTTTGGATTTGGTCACTCGCTTTGTGCTGATATTGTGGCGATACAGGCTGATTCCGTGGATTAAGGCATCTGATGGTGCGGAAGCAGGGGTAGGCGCTTAGGTGTGCTGGCCTTGGGTAGCCGAGCTGCAGGAGATAGAGCCTCAGCTTGCCTTGGATTCTACCGACGGATTCTACCGGCACTGCAAGATCCCGGCACTGTGTAAGACGAGGAGGGAGGGCAGGAGAGCCAGTCTGCCTGAGTCTGGTTTGTTTGGGATTACCGCTTTGACTGATTTTGACTGCTCCTATATGAGAAGCAAGCTGGGTGGCACGCGAGGTGTACCAATTGGTAGGAGGTTTCTTCGAGCCGGGGTTAACTGGTACACAGGGAGTACCACTCGAGCGGCAGCGGCCCGGAAGTTGGGCTGACTGGTGCATGTGATGTACCGCTTTGCGATGGTTTCCCTATGGACAGCATGATGCTTTGGCTGCGAACCTGGCCTCGTTTGCGTTCTTCTATCACAATTGCATCCATAAGAACAAACGGGTAGCATTTTTCTCCCAGTGGCCTCTCGTTCCACTCACAAACCAAAGGGTCAAGTTTCTTGCACAGTGCCGAAACAGTTGATTTGGAGAATTGAGTCCCGC
>DUTL01000289.1 GCA_012842105.1 Candidatus Fermentithermobacillaceae bacterium
AGTTTTAAAGCACTTATCAGATCATCAGGAACCTGATGTCCTGGAAACGATCTCATCGGATGCATACCTAACAATATTCCCAATGCCACCGGGGCTGCAAAGCCCGTGGCCATGGGCAAACTGGCATTCCCCTGAACCTGAAACGTCGGCTCGCTTTTTTCACCGGCCGTCTTGAAAAGCAACTCCTTGATTGCCGGTATCCCGGACGGGCCCCGTTTCTTCAAGTGCCGCGCGGTTGTTCGAGTTAGGCTCCGGATTCAGCGTCCGCTACTCCTGCCTTCGAAGCATCCGGGAACGAGCAAGCACAGCCCAGGGCTTGCTGAGAGGTCCAGTGCCACTGGGAACCCCGGCACTGCTGGAAACTCCGCCGCTGGCGGAACCTCCGTGAATACCGGAAGTTCCGGATCCAGGGGCGCCCACCGAATCGCGGAAGTAAAACCGCAGCACCCGCTGCTGGCCCATGTCCTCATAGAACAAAGTGTGATCGTCGCTGGCCTTGACCTGGACTTCCCCATTTTCCGTCTTTAGTGTGAGCGTGTCGCCGTCCATAACCAGCTCGATGCGCCCGCCCTCGTCGCACTTGTAGAGGCCCGCAAATCTCGCCAGTTCCTCCGGAGAAGCACCAGAATCAACCTCGACGCTTTTCTGCGTATTAAGGGGGAGCCCAAGGGCTGTATTGACCGCCGCCAGCCAAATGGCCCCTGCGGGCACTCCCCCTACGTTTGTGAGAACCGCCGCGGTAATGCCCCTCTCAGGCACAAACCCGAAGTTCGATGACACCCCTGGCTGTCCGCCGCCGTGCTCTGCCAGCGTAATCCCGGTGCCGGCGTAATTGGGAGTCACCTGGAGGGCAAAGTTGTAGTAAGTCTTCCGTCCGGTCGCATACATAGGCGAATTCCACATCCGCTTAAGCTCCTCGGCCGGGGCGATGCGCTTCCCGTTGGGAGCCACTCCCCCTCTGAGGTAGATCTGTCCGTACTTCATGAGGTCCAGGACGCATGATCTCACTCCGCCTCCTACCTCGTAAGTGCCGAGCACCGGCCAGTTCTGCTTATCATGGGTTTTTGTATTGCTGTTGTACGAGTAGGGCGTCGACAGGTTCCCCATCTTCTCCAACTCTTCAAGGTTATAAGTTGAGCGGTTCATGCCCGCAGCGTCCAGAATGTGCCGGGTCATGTACCGCCGGTAAAGCTGGCCGCTCTTGCGCTGGATGATGAGGCCATTCAGGAGGAACGTGTCGTTGCAGTAGCTGAAGTACTCGCCGGGCTCTCCCAACAGCTCATATTCAGCTGAAGCAATATACCTCAAGTGCTCATCCAGGTCGATAATGTCTTGGCGGCGGGTCATGGGCGGAAGCCCCGTAGTGTGAGACAGGATGTGACGGATCTTCACATCACACATGTCTTTCATGCCCACGAGCCGGAATTCCGGGATATGCTCAATAACCGGATTATCAACGGCCAGCATCCCCTGTCCAGCCAACTGTGCTATGGCCATGGCTGTGAAGGATTTGGAAACTGACGCGCATCCGAAAATCGTCTCGGGCGTAACCGGGTCCTGGGACTCCAGATCCTTTACGCCGAAACCCCTGGCATAGAGCAGCTGGCTCTCGTCAGCGACAGCTACTGCAGCCCCGACTATGTGGTTTTCCTTCATTGCCTGCTCAACGTAGTGTTCGAATAATGCCCAGTCTGTTGTTGCCATCGGATGGTCCTCCAATCATGGAATCTGCAAATCCACTCTCATAAATGATGAATTCGATGTGTGGATGCGTTATTCCTATAGGTTATTCCTATGGCATTCCACTGCAGTTATGGAAAACTGAGTACAGGGAAATAGTCTTTGAATCGGGATGTCCGGCGCTCATTGCGCAAAAGGCATATAGGCGCCGGTCCGGCATTGTACTAAGTGGATAAGTATCTGGTATCATATGGGTAGCAAATTGAAACGACACGAGATTTGCCGTGAGGGGTAAGCATGGGATATAGATTAGTTCCCAGGAAACAGAGAAAGAAGCGGCTTACAGCAGAACTGGAAAGATTCCTTGACGTGCTCAAGACACGGGACGTCGAAAAAATGGTTCTTTTTGGATCCCTTGTAACAGGCAATGTGAACTCCACCAGCGATATTGACCTCCTTATAGTGGAGCAAACTGACAGACGTTTCTGGACAGGCTTGATGAGCTATACTCGCTGCTTCAACCTACTGTAGCGCTGGATCTTTTGGTTTACACTCCGGAAGAAATTGAATCTCTCGCTCACACGAACAGATTCATCGGTAACATATTGGAACATTAAGTGTCAGAGGACTCCTTTTCA
>DUTL01000290.1 GCA_012842105.1 Candidatus Fermentithermobacillaceae bacterium
AGCCAGGGGTGAAGGGCCCCGCATCGAAGCCGTGACTACCGGGCGTGTACTGGACCTCGGAATATCCGACCCTAACGACATGGGTTCAGCTATGGCTCCTGCATTTGCTGATACTGTGTGGCGGCACCTTCTGGATATGTCACGCAAACCGGGAGACTATGACCTGGTGATTTCGGGAGATCTTGGCAGAGTTGGCTCACAGGTAGGCCGGAGCCTTTTGCGAAACAAAGGGATAATCATTGACGAAATACATCAAGATGCGGGCATTCTGCTCTATGAGCCAACCCCGGAAGTGGGCGCCGGGGGTTCAGGTTGTGGATGCGCTGCGAGTGTGTTCTCGGGAAAGATCTGGCGGGAACTACATGGCAGGAAATACGGAAGGGTGCTTCTTGTGGCCACAGGTGCGTTGCATAGCCCCACTGCTTGCCAGCAAGGTGAATCAATACCTTCTGTGGCACATGCTGTATCCATTGTTAGGGCGTGAATAAGGCAGGTGGTGACTTGTTGGATTATGCCAGGGCTTTTCTTGTTGGAGGATTGCTGTGCGCCATTGCCCAGCTGGCAATGGACCTTACTAAGGCAAACCCTGCGGTTATCATGGTCTCAGCCGTGAGTACCGGAGCCGTATTATCAGGTTTAGGGCTGTATGCTCCGTTAGTCAAAATCGGCGGCGCCGGTGCCACGATTCCGCTGCCGGGATTTGGCCATACCCTGGTTACCGGTATGCTGGAAGATGCCTCTCAATGGGGCCTTTTCGGCATTCTTACCGGTGGTTTCAAAGCAGTTTCTGCCGGGCTTCTCACTGCAATACTGTTCGGGTACTTAATGGCTGTTTTATTCAACCCCAAAGGTTGACACCGGTGCTTATTCCATTCAGCAGGCAGTGATTTGTACGATCTTATTCCGCTTTGTGTTGCCCTTCACCCAAGGCATGGCGTTGTTCACTTCACCTCAAAGGTATGGGCGGGTTAATTCCTTTGCCTGAGCCGGGATATTGTGAGATGCTATAATGGACCTTGATGATTGACGTATTTGACAATTGTAGCGCGGGTGCTTGAACACGCCATTGAACCAAGCATCTTACGGTCTTGTGGCCAATAAGAGACAGGCCCCGGGATTGTGTCACGATGCCAGGTGGTACTAGATTGAGGAGGTGCATCAATGCCCAGCACGTTTATTACGCTGATCTTGCGGCTTCCCGGATTCCTTTTGGCTATAAGCGTTCATGAGTATGCTCACGCCAGGATGGCTTACCAACTCGGAGACGATACAGCGGAATTGTCGGGACGAATGACCCTGGAGCCATGGGCGCATTTTGATATTATCGGTGCTTTGATGCTCTTGGTAGTTGGATTTGGATGGGCCCGGCCTGTTCCTGTCGATCCATACAGGCTCAGGAACCCAAGGCGAGACATGGCCAAGATCGCCTTTGCGGGGCCTCTTGCAAATTTGATTACGGCGTTTGTTCTGGAGATTGCGACTATTCTGCTCTTTACTGCCCACAGATTTTCCGGGGCATGGTCTTATATTCCTATTGTGCTAAGCGTAGGAGCCAGAATCAACGCCGGGCTTGCGGTATTTAACCTGATACCTGTACCGCCCCTCGACGGCTCGCGGATTTTGGAACTTTACATACCATACAGGGCTCAGCACATATGGGACGAATTTCAACGCTATGGCTTTATAATTCTCGTAGCTCTTTTGATGTTAGGGGTTATTTCCGCGGTTATGGAGCCTTTGGTAACAGGCTATATTGGGCTTGCGCAAAAGGTGGGCCTGAGTTTGTCGCTGCTGTTCCGTAGCCCGTGAGTAGGTGTGGATCTCATGAGGGTATTGCAGTTGACTCCGCTTTGCAGGAGATTTAGGGAGCAAGTAGAAGAGGGCCGGGTGCCCCTTGACGATTCAGTAAGCCTTCTGGTAGATGCATCGTTTTTAGTATTTGCCAAGGCCCAGTGGCTTTTGCCACAATCAACAGTGATTGCAGACGAAGGCATGGAAGAAGAGTGGGTAGAGCAAACTGACGAATTCCAGGAAACTCCCCCGCTTCTTGATGAGCCTGAGTTTTCGGCAGCCACAGGCGTGGTAGACGGGATGTTGCAGCGATCCCGGTTGCTTTTTGGCCGGGGATATACTACTCCCATAGATGAAGTAGGGCACATAGAAACGGCAGCCATTGAAGCACTAGAGCTGGTTGAAGCCATGGAGTCTCTTCTAGCCGGAATGAAGCCTCGAGAGCGGACTGTCATGGTTCTCAGAAGAAATTTTTCAGACCACATGAAGTGGTTCTGGAAAGAGGTTACCCGGCTGGCATCACGCTACACAGTGCTGCGGTTTTCTCTCTTTGTGAGCAGCCAGCCCCAGGATTCGGTGTTGAATTTTCTTGTATTGCTTGAACTTGTTAAGCGAAGAAGGCTTTTTGCGAGGCAGCGTGATATTTTTGGCGATATTCTGTTTTCAACAAAACGTGATACCATGGCCAAATTGCCTGAGCGCAGCTAAGTTTAGGCTTATCTTTCGCAAAGGATGTGGCTTGATTGAAATTGGATGCTTTGATTGAAGCCATATTGTTCTGTTCCAGCGAACCGGTACCGGCATCAAAACTGGCCCAGGCGCTTGATGTCTCACCTGAACAAGTGGATGAAGCTATTTCCATACTGGACGAGCTGTACTCAAACCGTGGGATTTTCATTCAGAGGGTTGCCGGTGGCCTGCGCATTGCTACCAGGCCTGAGTACGGACGGACAATAGAACAGGCCTTTACCAAGAAGATCCCGGTTGCATTGTCGAAGGGAGCGCTGGAGACCTTGGCTATAGTGGCTTATTGCCAGCCTGTTACCAGGCGGGACATTCAATCTATCAGGGGAGTGAACCCTGAAGCCAGCCTGGATACACTGATTGAAAAAGGCCTTGTAAGAGAAGTAGGGCGCAAGAAAGCTGTGGGAAGGCC
>DUTL01000359.1 GCA_012842105.1 Candidatus Fermentithermobacillaceae bacterium
CCTAACTGGAAAGGAAGCAGGCGCGAGGCGGAAGGCTTAAGGGTCAGGAACGCCACCACCACAACGATTGCTCCTACAGGGACGATAAGCATCATAGCAGGCGCGTCTTCCGGGATAGAGCCGGTTTTCAGTCTTGCTTTCACAAGGCACGTTCTGGACGGGACTGCGCTTCGAGAAGTCAGCCCGGTGTTTCGGCATCTGGCAGAGGATATGGGGTTCTATTCAGAGGAACTCATGGATGAGGTCGCAAAAAGAGGCGCTCTGACAGATGTAGATGGCGTGCCTGAGGACGTCAAGAAGGTATTTGTCACAGCCCATGAAATAGAACCGGAATGGCACATCCGGATGCAAGCTGCGTTTCAGAAGCACACTGATAATGCAGTATCCAAAACTGTCAATTTCCCGCATGAAGCAACTCGCGACGATGTGGAGGGGGTATTTGGACTTGCTTATGATCTGGGCTGTAAGGGGGTTACTGTTTACCGAGACGGCAGTCGCGGAGAGCAAGTGCTTACTGTAGGCACCGGAACTCATTTAGCAGAGGGTGAAACTGCCCAGGACCAAGCCGGCCTTCAGATGGCGGCAAGCGGTATGCATCACCGCATAAACGGTGTGTGGGGTAAGATCCGTCCTATAGACAGGCCCTCGAGACTGGATGGATTTACCGATGTGCGGGCTACCCCCTTAGGCAAGCTTTTTATTACCCTAAATACTGTTGACCGCCATCCTATAGAGCTATTTGCGCAAATAGGTAAGGCAGGTAGCGATGTGAGTGCATTTACAGAGGCAATAGCAAGACTGATATCCATTTCATTACGTTCAGGCGTGGATCCCTACGAAATTGCAAGCCAGCTTACTGGAATCGGAGGTTCAAGGAGTATCGGATTCGGCCCGGGCAGAGTCAGGTCTGTTCCTGACGCTATCGGCCAGTTTTTAGCCGGGTATCTTAGTGAGCTGCGAGGACAAGCCGGCATCTCAGGGACCGTAGAAGACTCAACCCTAGTTGAACAAGACAGCAACTCGGCTAAGTTGTTCAGTTTATGTCCTTCTTGCGGCACGTGGAACCTGATTCATGTTGAAGGCTGCCTCAAATGTATGGCCTGTGGCTACACTGAGTGTTAGCCTGAGATACGTTATTTGATTCCGGCCTGTTATTGACTACGATCATTGTCACGTATCAGGCTCCTCCTCTTGAGGATCAAAGGTAGCGTTTTCCGGCAAGAAAGATACTGTATGCCGGATTACGTCCGGAAGAGAAAGGCATTGATCCTATATGGCAATATATGTATAATATACATATATTGCCATATAGAAGAGGGGCTGTTCCTGAAGTGATTTTCCCCAAACGCACAGAGTCATGTGCAATCCTTCTGATATTGCTGATAACACCGGTGATGACTTCGTTGAAACACGTCCGGGCCAAAAGTGCCACAGGAGGTCCTCTGTGGCAAAAGGCTGTTGCCATAGCTGATGCAAATAAGGAATGGGCGCCTGGGTTTGTCGTTCTGAGAATTGAGATCTTAGATAGAGAAGGCAAGGCGGAGCAATCCCAAGAGATGTTTCTTGATTTTGAGTCAAAGGACAGAAGCGAACTCCCGGTCAGTCCCTACGTTGATCCAAGCTCTCTCTGTATCGTAGGCAACAGTCCTTTCGAACCTGAATTCCAACATGACATATCAGCCCGTTCCACAGGTGAGAGAAAGAACGTAAAAGGCAAGGAGTATGTCGGTTACGAATATGTCTGGCACAGGGAGGATCAGGTTTTGACAGGCACTGCTTGGTTGGAACAAGATACAGGCATACCCGTTGAGACAGAATTCTTTGCAGAACCTGGTATTCGCTCGGGATTTACCCCGAGACACCGCGTTACCGTCGCTTTTAGCGACGAATCAAGTGACGCTTGGTTTCCGTTGCGGATGATAACGGAGATTCAGGCAGGATTGCTTACTCTGGGACGGATCTTCAGAATAACGCTTAAGTATGAAGATTACAGAAGAATAGAATGATTGGAATATGTCGTACTGAGAGTAGGAATAGCGGATAATAAGGAGAATATTACCTTTGAGAGAGTCCGAGCCTACCGGATTTGTCCTGTCCCATAATTAACAGGATAGGGAGTGGCGAAATATGCGCGAGGTCGTGATTCTGAGTGGAGTCAGAACAGCAATAGGTACTTTTGGGGGAGCGCTTCAGAGTACGGCTGCTTCTGATCTGGGCGCAGTCGTCATTAAAGAAGCTGTAAGGAGGGCAAGGGTAGCTCCTGACACTGTTGATGAGGTGATTATGGGAAATGTACTCCAAGCAGGCCAAGGCCAAAACCCGGCCAGGCAGGCAGCGATAAAAGCCAAGTTAAGTACGAACGTGCCTGCAATGACTGTGAATAAGG
>DUTL01000291.1 GCA_012842105.1 Candidatus Fermentithermobacillaceae bacterium
ATAAGCATGCATTATTGCTTCAGGAGCAGGAGTTTCAAGTGAAGTTCACGAAACTTCTCGACAGGCTTCCTAGCCTTGACTTGATCTGATAGTAATATCCAGGCTGACTCGACAGTCACTGATTTCTTGATATGACCTATCCATGATTATTACGGCGCGGCGGAGCCGCCATTCCGGTCAGATGAGGACCACCCGTCCGGAAGGACGGATCCACCGCTGTGGTGTGGGAGCCAGCTTTACTTAGGTGTCTCCGTTTTGAGGCCGTATTTCTCTCTCATTGAAGGCATATCTTCCTGACTCTTGATCTCAATCACATAAGAGTCATAGACAATGCGGTCCAGAATCGCGTCAGCCAGTGTATCCTCCGCGATGCGCTGATGCCAACCGGCTGGCGAGAACTGTGAACAGAAGACCGTGGAAGCCGTTTTATGCCTGCGGTGTACAAGTTCATAAACATACCTGGATTCGTCTGTGGTCAGTTTCACAAGCATCCAGTCATCCAGGATAAGCAGATTGACCTTGGTGTATTGTTTGTAGGTTTTCTGCAGCTTTCCTATTGCAGCAGCGAGTTTCAACTCCTCCATGAGGGTCGGCATGCGAACAAACCGTACAGAGTAAGACTGTTTGCACGCTTCCATGCCCAGGGCGCATGCGACAAAAGATTTCCCGGAGCCTGCCGCGCCCATGATAATGACATTTCGAGCATCAGCAATGTATCTGCAACTTCCCAACATGAGCAACTGATCCCGATTCAGCTCACGTCTAGGAGAGAAATCAATGTCTCCGAGATGGGCCTGAGGCTGGTCGAACTTGGCGTTTCCTATGAGGCGTTTGAGCCGATTGTTCCTTCTGCTTGTCCATTCAATATCTGTAAGCAGGGCCATGCGTTCCTCAAATGATAAATTGTACATCTGGGGATCGGATAATTGCTGCTTGTACGCCTCTGCCATAGCACCGAGCCTCATGCTTCTTAGCTTTTCATAGGTAGCATTACTCATTGGTTCTTCCTCCCGTAGTGTCTAGCGCCCCGAGTGAAGGCGTAGCTATTGTCATTTTCTTGGTGGTCTTTCTGTTCGTTCAGCTCCAGTTTGTCCTGCCCGGCATCCAGAATCATCTTCACGGTTTTGTGACTGGGGCTAGCGGAAAAACTTAAAGCCCTCTGGCAAGACCTTTCCAGACGGTTAGGAGAATACTTATCTGCCAGTTTGAGAAGTCCTATGCAGGCGCGAATTCCCTGTTGCTTCACTTTATGCTGAGCCAAAAGGCCTTCAACGACAGCTTTTGCACATGGACCTACTTGGGATGACCAATTCACGAAATACTCACTGTCCCATTCAAAATACTTCTGGTGGTCCGGAGGCATATGGATCTGGACTGTATTGTATTGTCCTTTTCTACCGTGGAGTCTGGGATGTGAGCAAAGTCGTGTTCGCCCCATAAACACTTCGATGGTACTGCGCGTGACTTTCACAGAGACTTCCTGTTTAATATACTCAAAGGGCACTGAGTAGTACATTCCGTCCACGCTAATGTGATAATTGAACTGGACGGTGGCGACTTTCCAGATGGCCAATTCGAAGGGTGTCTTTGGCAAGGGCAGCAGGTAAGTTTTTTCTTCCTGAAGGAGACTGTATCTGCTGCCTTCTTTTCTCTGAAACGGACGATGATTGTAGATCTCAAGCCTAGCTTTGATGGCGTCGTTCAACTCAGCCAGGGAGAAAAACTTCAAGTGACGGATTGCAGCCAGGATCCAGGTGGATATCTTGCCGACGTTACCCTCTACGTTAGCTTTGTCCCGGGGTTTCTTGATACGAGCAGGCACGATGACGGTATCGTAGTGTTCAGCCATGTCTTGGTAATTCTTCTGAATCTCTGGTGAGTACCAATCAGCCCTGCTGACGCCTGTTTTTAGGTTGTCAGGAACAAGGATTTGGGCTACGCCCCCAAAGTATTCGAACATGTGCACGTGAGCCGTTATCCAGTTCTCCAAATCCTGGGCCAGAAAGGCTTCCACGTATGCACACTGGCTGTACGAGAGAGTTCCAACAAAGACGTAGGCCTTAACGACGTCTCCTGTATCAGGATCCGTCAGGCTGGCCGTCTTACCGGCCCAGTCCACCTCAATTTGCTCGCCAGGCTTTCTAGGTATATGCATGGTTGCTTTATTCTTTTGACGATACTGACGGTAGTGGTGGCAGAATTGTGAATACATAAGTGGTGTCTTACCGCTGGCGTGGCATTCCTCGCAGTACTCGGCCCAGAGCAGTGACAGAGTTACGCCGTCCTTCTTCATTTCCCGGTGAATCTTTTCGATATCCGGTGGTTCGTGCTCGACAGGCTGAGGTTTCCTCGGGAAGAGAAGAGCCGCCAAGCGATCCTCCGTCAAGTCGTCTTGCAGTGGCCACGTCAGGCCGCGCTCTTGTGCTTGCCTAATGACTTTTGAAACGGTGTTTCTCGAGCAATGCAACGTGTTAGCAATGCTCCTTTGGCTGATTCCCCGGCTGTGCATACGGAGAATCTCTCGATATTGGGTCATGCGGTCGACCTCCCAGAACAGATTTACGCTACCACTTTGGTGTGCGCATAAACCCATTCTAGAGGATGGATCTCACGACCGGGACGGTGGCTCTCAAACGCCGGACGGGTGGCTCTCCCCGACCGGAACAGTGGCTCAAAAGTGACCGGAATGTCCGGCGTTTGAGAGCCACCGTCCCGGTCGTGAGATCCATCCTCTAGAATGGGTTTATGCGCACACCAAAGTGGTAGCGTAAATCTGTTCTGGGAGGTCG
>DUTL01000292.1 GCA_012842105.1 Candidatus Fermentithermobacillaceae bacterium
AAGAAAATCGACCATCTTGGGATTGCAGTGAACGATCTGGATAAGTCAGTGAATATACTGAAAGCCGCCTTCAACCTTGAAGTAGGTGGGATCGTTAACTTGTTGAGAAGAGACCTCCTCGATCCCACCTACTTCAAGGTTGAAGGCGGCTTTCAGTATATTCACTGACTTATCCAGATCGTTCACTGCAATCCCAAGATGGTCGATTTTCTTTAGCATGCTATCTACCCCCTCATTGGAATCCCCAACCGCTTCTTATATTTCCTGGCCAGGACGGTATACACCGAAAACGTCTCTCAAAACATTGCAAATTTCTCCGATGCTTGCATATGACTTGACCGCTTCAAAAATCGGAGGAAGCAGATTGTTCTGTCCCCTTGCAGTAGTTTCGATATTCTTAAGGGCTGAAGCAACAGCTCTTTCATCCCTCCGGGATTTCAAGATGCGAAGCCGCTTTTTCTGGGCTTCGCCAATGGCCGGGTTTACCCGGAGCAGATTCTTTGGCTGTTCTTCTTCAATCTCGAAGCAATTGACGCCAACCACCGTCTTTTCCTTTGATTCCACTGCCTTTTGGTACCTGTATGCGCTGTCCTGAATCTCACGCTGCATAAATCCGTTTTCAATCGCCCTTACAGCGCCTCCCATATCGTCAATTTTCTTGATGTAGCTCAAAGCCTTGGATTCAATCTCATCTGTGATCTTTTCAATGAAATAACTTCCGGCCAGAGGGTCGATAGTGTCTGCCACCCCTGACTCATATGCAATTACCTGCTGTGTTCTAAGCGCTATTCTCACCGATTCCTCAGTAGGCAAAGCCAGCGCTTCGTCCTTGGAGTTGGTGTGCAAAGACTGAGTGCCTCCGAGAACGGCAGCTAACGCCTGCATGGCAGTACGGACTATGTTGTTGTCAGGCTGTTGTGCAGTAAGGGAAGATCCTGCAGTCTGGGTATGGAAGCGAAGCCGGTATGATTTAGGGTTCTTGGCTTTGAAACGCTCTTTCATGATCCGCGCCCAAATCCTTCTTGCCGCTCTGAACTTGGCAATTTCCTCGAAGAAGTTCACATGGCTGTTGAAGAAGAAAGACAGCCTTCCGGCGAAAACATCCACGTCCAGCCCCTTGTCAATAGCTGCCTGAACATACGCAATGCCGTTTGCAATGGTGAACGCAATTTCCTGTGCTGCCGTGCTCCCGGCTTCCCTTATGTGGTAGCCGCTTATGGAAATCGTGTTCCACGACGGAATAGTGCTGGAGCAATATTCAAAGACATCGGTTACCAAACGCATAGACGGTTCCGGCGGAAATATGTAGGTGCCTCTTGCAACATACTCTTTGAGAATGTCGTTCTGAACCGTTCCGTTAAGTTTGCCCGGGGCAACTCCTTGCTTTTCCCCTACAGCCTGGTACATAGCCAGAAGAATAGATGCAGGAGCGTTTATGGTCATCGACGTTGAAACCTTATCCAGTGGAATCCCATCAAACACAACTTCCATATCTTCCAGGGAATCGATTGCCACGCCTACGCGCCCCACCTCACCCTCGGCCAAATCGTGTTCGGAATCGTATCCGATTTGGGTAGGCAAGTCAAAGGCAGCGCTTAATCCTGTTTGCCCTTGATCCAGGAGAAATCGAAATCTCTCGTTGGTTTCCTGAGCCGTGCCGAAACCGGCATATTGACGCATGGTCCACAGGCGCCCTCTGTACATGGTTGGCTGAACTCCCCGGGTAAAAGGATACTCCCCGGGAAAGCCCAATTCGGTGAGGTAGTCCCACCCTTCAAGATCCTCAGGCGTGTAAATGCGTTCCACAGGTATTCCTGAATCAGTCAAGAATTGTTCCTGCCTTTCAGGAAATCTCTTGAGAACTTTTGCCAGAGCACCTTGTTCCCATTTCTCTCTGGCATCCTTAGTCATGTTTTCACAAACCCCCTTATCACCTGGTTATTGCACTGAACATCAAACGGGGCTCACAATTCCTTGACAGCGTCCACTCCCACAAAAAACGCTTTCTTGTTGAGTTCTTCAGTCCCTTTGGGGACTCTGTCCAACACTGCCGCAACAACTGCATCCTTGGGTACTATGCCTGTGATTTCAACAACAAGCCCCAATGCCACAATATTGGCGACAATTTCACGCCCGAGGTCTCTGGCCTTGGCGCTTATAGGATATTCAACGACTTTAAGGCGCTCAGCTTCTGATTTGGGAATTGGCTTGACATAGGTAGTATCTACAATCACCGTTCCCCCGGGCCTAACCCCTTGGACATACTTGTCCGAAGCTTCCTGAGCCATTACTACCAGCACATCCGGGGCCTTAACTTCGGGATAGTCAATTTCGTCAGTTGAAATTATGACGTCGGCCCGTGATGCGCCGCCTCTTGATTCGGGGCCGTACGATTGAGTCTGTGCAGCATTCAGCTGAGTGTATTCAGCACAAGCCTCAGCCAAAATTATGGCTGCAGTGATAAGCCCTTGCCCACCTTCTCCTGCCAGGCGAAGTTCCAACCGCATTAGTCTTCACCTCTTTGCTGTAACTTTTCTACGAGCTGTGCATATACCTCAGTAAGCTCAGGAGCCTGAGTCTTTGTCAGCACTCCAACCGGGAACTTCCCTTCCTGTTCTTCCGGGCTCATTTTACTCCAGGCCCTCAATGGGACTGAGCGATCTTTGAACCAGTTCATCATGTCCAAGGGGGTTCTTAGCTTGTTACGCCTGCCAAAGTAGGTTGGGCACTGAGACAAAGCATCGACAAAGGCAAACCCCTTATGTGAGATTGCTTCCTTGATTACATTGGTAAGCTGCCTTGCATGATACGTTGTGCTGCGTGCCGCAAATGTGCCACCTGCACCCATAACCAGGTTGCAAAGATCAAAAGGCTTCTCCAGCATTCCATATGGAGAAGTGGTGGCATAACTCCCCTGGGGGGTAAGAGGTGAATACTGTCCTGAGGTCATTCCGTAAATGTTGTTATCAAAGCAGATTACCGTTAGATCCAGGTTCCTTCTCGCTGCATGGATAAGGTGGTTGCCACCGATTGCGGCAGCGTCGCCGTCACCGGTGATGATTATTACATTCAGTTCAGGTTTGGCCATCTTTATACCCGTTGCAAAAGCAATTGCCCGTCCGTGGGTAGTGTGAAGGGTGTCAAAATGCAGGTAACCGGGAGCCCTGGCCGAACACCCGATCCCAGAGACAACAACCGTCTTGTCAGTATCAAGCCCCAGCTCATCGATGGCCCTGACAATGGCCTGAGTCACAATGCCATGGCCGCATCCGGGACACCAAATGTGAGGTAGTTTACTCATCCTGAGGTATTTGTCCAAAGAAAGTGCCACCTTACATCGCCTCCTTTATTGCCAGAAGAATCTCTTCGGGCTCAACAAGTTGGCCTGCGATCTTATTTATGGGGATTACCGGCGCACTGTCTCCAATAACCCTCTTAACCGGCAGAACTAATTGCCCCAAGTTCATCTCGGGTACAATAACCGCCTTAGGCGAGTTCCTCTTGACTTCCAAAAGCGCATCTTCTGCAAAAGGCCAAATGGTGATAGCCCTGAGCATCCCTGCTTTGATACCCTGGGCTCTGGCATCCTTAACAGCCTTTCTGGCTGATCTTGCAGTTCCGCCGTAGGCAAACACCACTACTTCAGCATCATCCATGTAGAACTTCTCCACCCTGGTGAGGGCTTTCTTGTTGGAACTTATCTTCTCATTTAGCCTCTTAAGCTGTTTCTCGGCAATGGCCGGGTTATTTGTGGGAAAACCATCTTCTCCATGGGTCAGTCCGGTAACATGGAATTTGAACCCGTCACCGTAAGCAGCAAGCGGAGGAACCCCGGCTATTTCGCCGTGGTCCATGGCAAATGGTTTGTACTGCTCAGGAGTCATATTGGGTTTTTCCCTATTTCTGATTACCAGTTCTTCCTTCTCAGGCAAGACCACCTTTTCCCTTAAGTGGCCTATCATCTCGTCCATAAGCAGAATAACAGGTGTACGGTACTCTTCAGCAATATTGAAGGATTCTACAGCCAGGGTGAAAGCTTCTTGCACCGATGACGGAGAAAGCGCGACCATTTCGTGATCTCCGTGAGAACCCCACCGGGCCTGCATAACATCGCCCTGGGAAGCTGACGTTGGCATCCCTGTCGATGGCCCGACTCGCTGTACGTTAACAACAACACAAGGAAGCTCACCTTTTACTGCAAAACCCAGGTTTTCTTGTTTAAGCGAAAATCCAGGGCCGCTCGTTGCGGTCATTGCCTTCATGCCCGCCAATGAAGCGCCACATACTGCTGCCATACTGGCTATCTCATCTTCCATTTGTATGAATTTGCCGCCTATCGCAGGGAGTTTGGCTGCACAAAGTTCGGCAATCTCTGTGGACGGAGTAATCGGGTAACCTGCAAAAAACGTCAATCCTGCAGCGATTGCTCCTTCTACAACGGCCTCGTTCCCCTGAAGAAGCCTGGCTCTTTTCTTAGTCATTCTCCTCCCTCCTTTTCACAGTGATTGCAAAGTCAGGACAATGCATTTCACACATAAGACATCCGGTACAGCGGGCAGGGTCTTTTACGTGGGGAACGTCTTTCATCTCAAGTACCTGACGAGGGCAGAACTCCACACACAACCCGCACTTCTTGCACCACTTGGAGTCAACTGTTATCTCCCACGGTAGTGCCTGGCCCATAGTTAATCGCCTCCTGCTTAGAATTGCTCTTTCTATGCTCCAACACAGAGGATCTTAAAAGGTTCACCGACCCTGCATCGGGTTTATAGATGAACTCTATTAACTGGATTCCTTTGCTTGCCATTGAACCTACTTCTTTGAGCCTTCCAGGAGATACAATTACAGCTTGCTTGTCTTCCAGCATTTCCCTCAGGAGCTGTGGATCCCTTCCGGTGTATATTTGCACCTCCAGTTCTTGTATGCCGGCCAGAGCGATAGACTTCAGCACCCGTTCGGCAAAAGCTTCAGATATGCAAACCAAAAGAACCCTGGCTCCATGCGGTAACCTGGCTATCTTGACTACAGACTCAATCACCGGGTCAAGGGCAATTCCGAGAATCTCCTCTTGCCTGTCCGGAAACTTGTTGCACACCTCATCCAAGTGGAAAAACGTGGTAACAATGAGATCCGCCGTGCTCACAACGGAAGATACTTCCTGGTTTGATTCAAGATCAGCGATAAGTACAGGCATTACCCGTACCCCTGTACCCAGCTCAATCTCCCGGGCAAAGTAATCAAGCTGTTCCCTGTTACACTCCAGAAAAGCAATTCTGATTTCCCTGAGGGCTTGGTGCCTTTGTTCAACGCAGTTTTGGGCCATCGCAAGGAAATCATCAGGGCTTAGCCCAAGAGACAAAGCGTTTTCAAGGGCAGCCTCAATGATCTTTGCAAACCTCTCCCGTTTTCCTGTTCCGAGAGATTCATCAGCCTCTGCAACGAAGGTCCCCCGCCCCTGCCTGGACGTAATGAGCCCTTCGTTTTCCAGTTGGCGATAGGCAAGGCTTACAGTGTTGCGGCTCACTCCGAGCTTCGCTGCCATGTTTCGCTCAGTGGGAAGTTTCTGGCCTTCCTTCCAATAGTTGCACGCGATCAAATACGTTACACTTCGTTTTATTTGGAGGTGAATGGGGAGTCCGCTTTTCCGGTCTATTTCAAATGGTATGTCTACCATTATGGCCTCCCCCCCAGCCGTGTTGGTTGGCTTGGTATTGCCAATTTGCCTCATTGGACCTCTTTCTCGTTCCTTTTGAGATTATACACCTATCTTGAATATTCGCCAATGATACTGTGAACTCCTTCGTCCTGTAGCACAATTGCACAAAAAACAATCCGGGCCCAAAGCCCGG
>DUTL01000293.1 GCA_012842105.1 Candidatus Fermentithermobacillaceae bacterium
AAAACTACGACCATCCGGGTTCTGCTTGGGTTCACAAACCCCACTGCAGGCAACTGCACCATTAGTGGGCTTGACTGTAGAACTCACTCCGCTGAAATACAAGAATCACTGGGCTACATCCCAGGTGAAATTGCTTTCTTTGACAACATGACCGGGCAGCAGTTTCTGGAATTTATGGCAGATATGCGCGGTACCAAGGACATCAGACTGAGAGACAATCTGATAGAACGGTTTGAACTGGAAAGCGATCGGCCAATTCACAAAATGTCCAAGGGCATGAAACAGAAACTTGCAATAGTAGCTGCATTCATGCACGACCCTGAGGTGCTTATACTTGATGAGCCTAGCAGCGGGCTGGATCCTCTGATGCAAAGGCACTTTATTGAACTCATACTTGAAGAAAAACAGCGAGGCAAAACGATCTTTATGTCGTCACATAGGTTTGACGAGGTGGAACGCACTTGTACACGGGCTGCCATTATTCGGGAAGGCAAAATTGTCGCAATAGAAGATGTAGGCACTCTGAAAACATCACAGAGAAAAAGTTATCTGGTTTCAGTAGCAGGAACCGATGATGTAGAAAAAATCAAAGCAAGCGGACTGGAATATGTAGCAACCGGCCCCAACCGAATGGAGATATTTATCGGAGATGATTACAGCAAATTGCTATCCACCTTGGCCCGATGCAATGTAACCAATCTTGATGTGCCCAACCAGACCCTTGAGCAAACTTTCATCAGATATTACGGAAAGGAGGAAAACCAACATGTCATGGACCTTGTTTAAAGCGAACATCAAGAGTGCCCGCACTATTTGGATACTGATGACTACAGTGTTCATCCTGTACTTCGTCATCATACTGTCAATGTATGACCCTGAAAGCACCAAGGCTCTCAAACAAATGCTCGAAATGTTTCCGGAAGCCCTTCTCAAAGCTTTTGGCATGGAACGAGTCGGGACTACATTATTGTCCTTTGTAACTATCTATATGTATGGTTTCCTGCTTCTCTTGTTCCCTATGGTTATTTCAATTGTAATCAATCACAGGCTGATCGCAGCTCACGTTGATAAGGGCAGCATGGCATACCTTTTATCTACACCTAACTCGCGCACGAAAATCGTCAAAACACAGGCCTTATTCAGCCTGGCATCTACAACTTTGTTTTTTGCCGTGATAACCCTCAGCGGTTTGGGGCTCTCTCAGGCAATGCTTCCAGGCGAAATGGAAACCGGCAAGTTCATCCTGATTAACGTTTATGCGCTGCTCATGTACTTCGCCATTGGCGGCATCGGCTTCTTTGCTTCCTGTATAGCTAATGAAAGCAAGGTCAGCCTGGGGCTGGGCATCGGTATCCCCGTTGCCTTTTTGGTGCTGCAGATGATAGGTGATGCAGGTGACAAATTCAGTTGGGTAGGCAACTTGTCGCTTTACAATCTGTTCCAGCCCGATAAACTTGTCGAAGGTGCAGACTTTGCCTACTTTGGCATGGCCGCCTTCGCGGTAATCGCAGCAGTGCTGCATACAGCCGGCATATCAATATTTGAGAAACGTGATCTACATGTATAGTGTAAGGTAAGCTGCAGTATCCGGCTAAAAACAAGCCGGAACTAATCGATCGATAACTGCTTTGCGTATGAGTAAGGGATTATATCGTAGAGTTCCGTAAGTTTGTAAGCATCTTCTTGGTGCATCCTGTCAATAATTTCCCGAGTGTTTAAGTCTCCTAATTCGCTAATTACTTTATCAAGCGTTTCGATTTCAGAATTTGAGAGCTTTCTTATTTCAAAACCTTCAACGGGCCTAAATTTATACGCTTCAGCAGCGCCATACCGAACAACATCGAATTTTACTCCGTCTAATCGAACAATTTGTTCATGGCCCTCCGGTACAGCCCCCATAGGCAAAGCAACATAAACAAGCCCAGTTATGGATTTACCATGTCGTTTGCAGTGAAGCATGTCACAGTACCAAAGTTTTTTCATTAATTTGACCTTGTAAAGACTTCTAACATTCCTGGCAAAGTAATTTATGGCCTCAACAACTTTATCAAGATCAAGTTCCATAAACCCGGTCATATACCCATCAGAAAATCCAGCGTATGTCGCATATATTGCATCAACAAGATATTGGTTCTTTCTTATGGTGAACTGCTCCCTGGCCTTACGCTGGTATTTCAAAAAGGCTTTTCTCGATAATCGGCTCCTTGCTCTTTCCAACATATCCAAGAACCACTTTGGATCTGAGTCAATCTTCCTCAAGATATCATCATGGGCCCTATCTTGAACTTGAGAATTTTCGTACCTGGTAATTGTGGCCATCCCCCAACCGAGAACCTCAGAAAAATCTTTTTGGCTGATACCGTATTTCTCACGAATGTTCTTAATATCGGTCGACGTCAATAATCCCGCACTCATTCTATAGGAATCTCTTAATGCAAGACTGTTAGATCTAATCATATCTTCATTTTCCAAATAATCATTTGTATTGCTGCAGTATTCGTAAATTGCTGTGAATTCAACTTCCATGCCTTTATATATTTGCTTTTCTTTTACCTCAACAGTGTCTACATTGTGTTTTTCCATACAACAAAGACAGAGCTCAAATTCACTGTTCAGAACCTTCACCCTGCTCACCTCTGTTTTTAACATATGGGAAATCGCAGTCACAAAAACCTATTTCCGCAAAATGAAAAGACATCACAAAAATGTGGCCGGTG
>DUTL01000294.1 GCA_012842105.1 Candidatus Fermentithermobacillaceae bacterium
AGAGAACCAAAAGAAAAAAGCTCAGCAAGCATGTGAAAAACACCGCCATTGCACTGATCTTCGTATTGCTTGGCCTGGTCTTACTTTGGCCTTATCTCAGATCTGCTTTCCTCGGTGCATTTGTACAGATAGGCCGGGGAATCCCCGGAGTTCTTGATGAACGCGCGTCTGGAGAAGCTATTTTTTCCAATGGGCAAACCGTGCTCACCGCACCTGCGGCAGGCGCAATCAAGTTCACAGTCAAAAACGGCGATTCAGTGCGTGTTGGCGATGTAATTGCCGAGATTGGAGATAGAGAGGCTCTGTCAGCAGTCACTGAAAACCTGGCTGCCGCCCGGGCCGAATTACGACTGTATGAAGAAGAGACCGCTGATAAGTTCAAAGAACTAACCGAAATCATACAAAAGTGCTATGAAGACGCGGTTTCCGCCTTCTATGGCATGCAAGTGGCTTTTGCTTCAGGTAACACCTTGAATTATATTGAAGAAGAAGCCGGTTTCAACCATAAGGTGGGAGTGCTTTCGCAAAACCGTGCCGGGTTGATGGGACTGGAAGACCAACGATCCAAATTGGTAAGTCAAGTAGAAGTAATGCAACAGGTTGCTTTGTCATCCTCTGTCAAGATCCTCGCTCCGGTTTCGGGCACATTCTGCTCCCAGATTACTGCTCTTGACGTCAAACTTTCTGCAGTTAACCTTGCTGAAATGGACGCTTCACAGCTGTCGGTGCTTGCCCGTGAGCTAAAAGATGCCAGAGAAGGCCGGGTTGAAGACGGACAAGAAGTAGGCTATGGAGATATGATTGGACGAATCGTATCAGGAGAAGACGTGAAATTCTTCCTTGTAGTCAAAACCGAGCACCGTCCGGATGTTAAACCTGGGAGCAAGATCTTGCTGGAAGCAAGCGGTAACATGCCGGTTTACAGCAAAATATCCGGTGTGACAGATGGTAAACCTCCCGGGTACTCTATAATCTCGGGAGAAATCGATTACATTTCGCCTGACAAGTATGTAAGGGCTTGCTACGCTTCAGTGATTACCCGCAGGGAGCAGGGTATTATCGTACCTGTCAAAAGTTTGGTTGACAAAGACGGAGAGATTGGCGTGCTCCTGGTTCAGAAAACGTATGCTATGTTCCATCCGGTCGATGTAAAAATGATAAAAGGTGATCAAGCAGTGGTACAAGGAATCAGCGAAACCAGCGAGATAGTGCTTAACGGAATGAAGTTCTTTGAAGGAAGGAGAGTTAGGTGATTAGAACGAACCTCAAAACGATCAAAGACAACATCAACAGAGCATGTGACAAAGCAGGGCGAGATCCGGGCTCTGTCAGGATATTGGCCGTTTCGAAGAGTTTTGATCAACGAACCATCTCTGAAGCCAGATCACTTAATATCTCCTACTTCGGCGAAAACCGCGTTCAAGAAGCGAGAAGCAAGGCCCTGACAGGGGTTTTCCAGGGTGCAACACTTTGCCTGATTGGGCATCTTCAAACCAATAAGGCCTCACTGGCCGCCAGGATTTTTGATGAAATTCAGTCAGTGGATTCATTGAAAATAGCAAAAGTGTTGTCCAAATTTTCCTTGAAGTATCGTGACGATGTGCTCCCCGTTTATATGCAGGTGAATGTTGCCGGAGACAACGGTAAACACGGGTGCATGCCGGACGAAGCTTACAACCTGGCCAAGGCCATTGGCGGCCTTGAAGGCCTCAGGCTGGATGGGCTCATGACGATTGCACCTTTGGCTCAAGTGCCGGAGGGCTCAAGGCAGCACTTTCGTAACTTACGGCTCCTTCGTGACGATATGATAAATATGGGGGTTCCTGCGGACAACCTGGCCGGGCTTTCAATGGGGATGTCTTCGGATTACCTGGCCGCAATTGAGGAAGGGGCTACCGTCGTGAGGCTGGGAACAGCATTATTTGGCTCCAGGCTGTACAAGTAGCAGGATCTTTGATCCGGTTTGTGGAAACTCTATCATTAGAGAACATATTCACTGGAGGGGTATCTATGGGACACGAAGAGACCAAGTTGACATCAATGAGAATTCCCAGATTGACGCCTCTGGATATCCATAACAAGGAATTTATAAAGTCTTTCCGTGGTTACAATGAAGATGAAGTGGATGAGTTTCTTGACCTTGTAGTGGCTGAGTTTGAAGGGTTCATACGGGAAAATGAGGAACTTCACGCAAGCATTGCAGGTTTGGAAGCCAGAATTGGGCACTACAAGGGTTTGGAAGAGACTCTCAAAAATGCCATTGTACTTGCTCAGAAAGCGGCGGATCAGATTAAGGAATCTGCCGCAAGAGAAGCGGATGTCATAATGGAGGAAGCCCGTCGCCAGGCTGATATTACCAGGGCCCAGGCAGAGGAGCTCCGCAGAAGGACCTATGAAGATCTCGAAGTACAACGTCAAAAGGCTGTCAGGTTCAAAACTGAAATGCGCACTCTGCTTCAATCTACATTGGAGATGCTCGATGACAACATCGACAATATAGCCCGGGCCTTGGATGGGGAAGAATAGTCTATAGTCCCGGGTGATTGGAGATTAGAACATATGAAGATAATAGGGATTGCCGGGGGCATGGGCCCTGAAGCAACATGCGATCTGTACTTAAAGATCATAAGGAACACGCCTGCAGAAAAAGATCAAGACCACTTCCGTGTCATAATTGATTCCAATCCGAAAATTCCCGACAGAACCGCTTACATACTTGGGCAGGGGCAAGACCCCAGGCCCTATCTTATTGAAACTGCCCGGAATGTTGAAGCCGCCGGAGCGTCGTGTATAGCTCTTCCGTGTAATACGGCCCATTACTTTCACAAGGATGTTCAGGAAGCAGTGCGAGTTCCGGTTCTCCATATGATGAACGAAGTAGCTTCCTACCTTGAAGAAAAAGTTCAGGAAGTGGGGATTTTGGCTTCAACAGGAACTCTGAGAACGGGGCTTTACGAAAAAGCCCTCTCCGGCGTGGGCATAGGTTCAATTGTGCCTGGCGCGGATGGGCAGAGTAAGGTAATGGAATCAATTTACCTTGTTAAGGCCGGCAAACTTGAGCGGGCCAGGGAAATAATACTGGAACAGGGAAGGCTGCTTGCGAAGCGTGGCGCCCACGCAGTTATCGCAGGGTGTACAGAGATTCCTTTAATACTCAAGCAGGGCGATTTAAGAGCAGAAGTCGTAGATGCAACTGAAGTACTGGCCAAAGCGTGTGTGCGGTTTGCCTGTGAAAATTGATAAAATGGGAGGAACACTAATTGAAGGCCAGGGTGTTTACCAACGGTAATTTTTGGGTGTCGAGCCGGGACCTACGGCGGAGAGACACTTTATCTGCTTTGGACGGCAGAATCATATGTCTTGGGGATTATGATGAATGTATTCATGCATTTCCTGCAGGGATAGATCCTGAAGTAATCGACCTTGAAGGGAAAACCGTATTGCCAGGGTTCATCGATAGCCACCTTCACCTGTTGAACTTCGGGTTGACTTTACGCGATGTAGCTCTGGCTGATGTGCGTTCAATTGCTGAACTGAAAGCAAAGGTTGAGTCAAGAGCTGCTGAGGTTTCTCAGGCTTACTGGATCATTGGACGCGGATGGGATCAGGAAATGTTTGCTGAAAAAAGGTACCCTACCCGCAAGGACCTTGACGAGGCGTCTGGGGGCCGTCCTGTATACCTAACAAGGGCGTGCGGGCATATTGCAGTTGCGTCGTCAAGAGCTCTTGAGATTGCAGGGGTTACCCGGAGCACTCAAGACCCTCCCGGGGGCACAATTGACCGGGATGCTTACGGAGATCCTACAGGCATTCTCCGTGAAACCGCTCAAGGGCTTGTGCACTCGCATATTCCAGACATAGGTGCTGACATTATGGAGGATGCGCTTAAGAAAGCCATGGAACATGTTCTTTCCAAAGGCATTACTTCTGTACATACCAACGACGGCCAGGTTGGGTTTCCCGGGACCATGGACCTGTACCGGAAGGTTCACAGCCAGGGGTTCCCTTTGAGGGTATATTGGGATATGCCGTCAGGGTTCATGCCGGCTGTATTTGAAACTCCGTTGCGGACAGGAGACGGTGACGACTATTTCAGGATTGGCGCAATCAAACTTTTTGCAGATGGATCTCTTGGCGGCAGAACTGCTGCCTTGGAAGCGCCCTATTCCGACGACCCTAACAATTACGGTATTTTGATTGTGCCTGAAGACGAATTAAGGGAGCAGGTTTACCTTGCCCATACCCATGGCATGCAGGTAGCAATACATGCCATAGGAGACAGGGCTACCAAGGCCAGCCTCAGTGCAATAAGTTTCGCTCAATCCAGGCTTCCTGTAAACGATCTAAGGCACCGGATGGTTCATGTTCAAATACTGTCACCGCTGCTCATAACAGAAATGAGACGGGTAAGAGTGGTTGCCGATATTCAGCCCAAGTTTATCTCTACTGATATGAGGTGGGCCCTGGACAGAGTCGGAACTGCCAGAATGCGGTCATCGTATTCCTGGCGAACAATGCTGAGGGCCGGCGTGCCACTTGCAGGTGGCTCCGATTGCCCGGTGGAACCTCCGGATCCGCTCTTCGGAATCTATTGTGCCATGACCAGAAAAGACATGGAAGGAAATCCGCCTTCAGGATTCTTTCCCAATGAAAGGCTCACCCTTGATGAGGCTGTAAGGTTATTCACCATGGGCGGCGCTTACGGAGCGGGCGAAGAGCACAGGAAAGGGAGCTTAACCCCTGGAAAACTGTGCGATTTTGTGGTTTTGTCCAATGACATTGCTTCTGTGAGCCCTGAAGAGATTAAGGACTTAGAGGTAGTGCTTACCGTGGTTGGAGGAGAAGTAGCTTACAAAAAGGCCTAACGCAATGCCCACGGCAATATAAGATAAGGTTATTGCGGCAGAATACAGGGCTGCTCGTTTGGCTGCAGAGAAGAAGAATTCTTCAGGAAATATCTTGATGAGCCAATCATTTTCCGGATCAAGGCGCCATAGGTCGTTTTCGAACGTTAACAGGTGAAAATTGGTCCACCAACCTGTGAAATCAAATGCTGCGGGCAAAGCCAGCAGAACCGTGATTGCAGCGAGTATGATTCCTGCGATTTTGAGCGATTTAGCTGCGAGCAATCCTGCTGTAAGGCCAGGGTGGTTTGCTGTTTCTTTTGCCCTGTGGCTCTTCGTGTCTCCAGGCTTCCGTATGCTGATAAGTATGGTCAGTATGGCCCCTAGAAAAACCACCCCCTGGCAAACGCGTTTCGCACAAAGCCCAAGTTGAAACAAATCGCGTACGTCCTCAAGGTGCGCGATTTCGTTTTCTCTGTAAAGGAGCCTTTGTGTTTTATCGATTGATACAATCAGTTGAGCAGTGGTTTGTTTGCGTGTGAAGTAATCAAGGAGCTTTCGGGCGGCCTGCTCGAGGTCATCAAGGGACATTCCGGCAGACCGGGGTATGTTGAGTTCAACCCATTTTGCCATGTAGAACCCCAAATCCAGGGCTACCGCCTGGATTGAAGACAGCACGTTGAGGCCTGTAAGCCCCATTACGAGTATACCTACTACGATAGCAGTACCGATGCGTTTTGAGAGCCCCGTGGCCGAAGGTAGTGATTCCGCTCCCTTTTTCAATCCTGCCCTCCTTTCTCCGGTCAATGCTAACCCGGTTTACTGACGCGGTTAACCGCCCAAGCCTGCAAATCACTGTTTTTGTTTGGTTCCCATCTCATAGGGCTTTAAGCCGGCACCTGACCGGTTAATTTTACATAGTATGCCAAGGAGGCCTCGAACCAAGATTTCAAAGGCTTCACCCTATAGTCTATAACACTCATAGGGCATTTGACAGGTATGAGGGGAGGGCAGGTCCTTGCAAACCAAGGGCTATATAAAACGTGTATTTCCCGGAAACAACACTCCTGATGGATTCTTCTCTTATTATGACTACATGGTGCCAAAGGATGCTAACAGGGTTTTTGTGATCAAAGGCGGCCCCGGAGTAGGCAAGTCCACGTTCATGACCGCCATAGCCAGGGATATGGTTGACAGAGGATATGACGTGGAAATCCACCATTGCTCATCAGACAACGGTTCAGTAGATGGCGTGGTATTCCCTGAAATCGGTATTGGAATACTCGACGGCACCTGGCCCCATGTAGTTGATCCCAAGGTACCCGGCGCTGTTGATGAGATTGTATGGCTGGGCGAATTTTGGGACGAAGAATCAGTACGTGCAAGCAAAGAGGAGATTCTGCAGGCTCAAAAGGGAGCCGAGTCGGTTTTCCGGCGTGCTTACCGTTTCCTGAAGGCTGCCCAGATCATATATGAAGACTGGGAGTCAATTTACATGGAAGCCATGGATTTCGGAAAGGCCAACATCATAGCTCAAGACATAGTTGATGAAAATTTCGCACATATAGATGTATCCCTGAAACCAGGGTTTCAGCGAAAACTTTTTGCAAGCGCCATAACACCTGACGGTATGGTAAACTACCTTAATTCTATAGTGGCAGAGTGTAAGAAACGCTACGCCATATGCGGCCACCCGGGAACAGGGAAGTCAGTATTGCTCCACAAAGTGGCTCATGCTGCTCTTGAGCGGGGGTTTTTTGTGGAGACCTACTTTTGCCCGTTGCACCCTGAAAAGGTAGAGCATGTGGTAGTGCCTGAACTGGGGCTTGCCCTGACCAAATCAATCGAGCCACATACTTATGTTCCCGGCCAGAAAGATCAAATAGTGGATATGAACAGTTGTCTTGATGACAGCATAATAGAGAGACACTATCTATATATCGTTCGTGCCCAGGATGAATTTCTGAGGCTCTTTGATTCGGGCATCTACTATATTGGCCAGGCAAAGCAATATCATGATGCCCTTGAAAGGTTCTATGCTCCGAACATGGACTTTGGAGGAATTGAGGCGCTCCGCAAAACCATAATGGAGAGAATTCTTGCCTATGCCTGTGAGGCAGAGATAAACGGCGGTTTGGGATACGGGTACGGGTTGGGCGTATAGAACTCTGCAATCATTGACCGCTAACCCGCTTGCATTCAACGTTTGTTCCAAGGGAAGACTAACCTTGCACATCACATAATACGAATCTATTTGAGGTATTGAATGTGGAGCCAGAACGAGGTTATGCAGGTGACGCTCATCATGAGCCCAGGTTAAGAAGCCTGGAAGAAACAGTGCGCCAGATCTCAGATTCCCTGGAAAGATCCAAAATTGCTGAATATGTGGACCTTTTGAACCACCCCTGGCGCCTTATATATCTCAACCTGATAGGTGGCCTTTCCAGAGGTGTAGGGCTGGCTATTGGGTTTACGGTACTGAGTGCGCTGCTTATATATGTTCTAACCCGGAGTTTCATACTGAACCTTCCGCTTGTAGGCAACTTCCTTGGAGAGTTGGTTTGGATAATTCAGGAGTACCTGAGAGCGAAACCTTAAGACCTGCGTATAACAGGCCTGGGATATGGGAAACCGGAATACCGGTTATTCACCAATACACGACGGACAGGGTGAGCGAAATGAGAAGTGGCAACGGCAATGGACAGGGCATGGATCTTGGCTTTGATGTTCGAGAGTTTGAAAACAAGTTGCATTCTGAGTTAAGGCGCCTGAACGACGGGTTTGAAGGTATCAAACAGAAGTCGTTTTCAATGAGCCAGCAAGAATCTCTTGGGATAGAGTCAGCTTATGATCAGCATCCTGCGGACATTGGCACTGAGACTTTTGAGAGGGGCAAGGACCTTGGCCTGAAAGACGGGCTTGAAATTGGCATAGCCAGGGTTCGGGGCGCCCTTGACCGGATTAGGCAGGGTAAATACGGCTTGTGCCTTAGCTGCAAGCAACCAATTCCTGTCGAAAGATTAAGGGCCGCACCGGAAGTTGAATTATGTGTTCCATGCCAGGAGGAACAAGAGGTAGTGCCACGGAGCAGGCGGCCTGTGGAAGAGCTGGTGATTGAGCAGGATTTCCCTGGTGAAGGCCATGATGAAGAGCCTGGTGACGAACCTCCCCTCAACTAGCAGGTTCGCATTTTTCAAAAACCAGCGGTAGGTGGGCAGATTCACCGCCGAAATACACAGGGAACCCTTGCCTCATGTGTTTTATCTTCTGTATGCTGTAATAGGTTGGCCGATCCCATATTGATTTCGGGGACAAATTTAGCTGTTAAAGCTTATGAAGGCAGGGCGTATACATTGGTGTTTTGGATTCCGTTTCTGGGAGTTGTGTTGCTGGATCAGTTGAGCAAATGGTACATAAGATCTAATTTTGCTCTTGGCCAGTCTTTGCCTGTTATCGGTGAATGGCTGCAAGTTGTTTACAAAGAAAATGCAGGCGCTGCTTTTGGCATCCTTGCAGGGGCAAGATGGTTATTCATCATCGCAAGCGCAGTCAGTGTGGTGTTGGCCATTTGCCTTTATCCGAAGCTAGACCCGTTTGGGAGGTTCATGGTGGCAGCGCTTGGGCTTGTTGCCGGGGGCGCCTTAGGAAATCTCATCGACAGGATAAACCAGGTGACGGTAACGGATTTCATTTATGTGAAGCATTTTCCGGCAGTGTTCAACATAGCTGATTCTGCCATAGTTGCGGGCAGTTGTATAATGGGAATCATGCTGATTATTTATTGTTACAGGCCAGTCCAGTGAAAGGCAGCAGAGTGATTGTCTCACAAGTAGACGGGGCCACGGCAAACCTTGTTGTTCAGGATGAGCATTCCCAACAACGATTAGATGCCTATATAGCAGCGCAACTTAAACCCACTATGTCTCGATCCCAGGCCCAGGCGCTTATTAAGCAAGGTAGAGTTGTCTTGAACGGCATCGATGTAACCAAACCTTCGATCAGGGTAAAGGCTCATGATGTTGTCGAGGTAAGAATTCCTCCGCCGGAGAAATGGGATTTAGAAGCCGAGGATATTCCTCTGGACATTATATACGAAGACACTGATGTCCTCATAATAAATAAGCCAAGGGGAATGGTGGTTCATCCGGCAGCAGGCCACAGGCGCGGAACCCTGGTCAATGCAATACTGAGCCATTGCCCGGAAATTGCCGGAGTAGGGGATGAAAAACGTCCCGGGATCGTTCACAGGCTAGATAAAGATACCACCGGTTTGCTGGTGGTTGCGAAAAATGAGATTGCGCTGAGGCAGCTTCAAGCTCAGATGAAAACCAGAGCGGCGAAACGAGAATATATTGCCTTGTGCAAGGGCCGTTTGGGAAATGATGAAGGAATAGTGGATGCACCTATTGGGCGGCATCCTGTAGACCGCAAACGCATGGTGGCCATAAGGACAGAATCAGGTATTGCCCCTCGAACCAGAACCAGAGAAGCAGTGACACATTGGCAAGTTGTCACAAGGTTCGGCTCTGACTACACGCTCATACTTGCAAGACTATGCACGGGTAGAACCCATCAGATTCGCGTCCACATGTCATATGTAGGGCACCCTGTGGCCGGAGACCTTGTGTATGGCAAGGCAGGGAGAAGATTAAGCCTTTCAGGACAGGCGCTTCACGCGTTTAAGCTTGGCGTGTTCATGGGTGACAATTACGGCGAGTACCGTGAATTCACGGCGCCGTTGCCTGCAGATTTTGCTGAGGCTTTGCTTAGCTTGAGAAACAAACATAGGGAGGAGCTTCCATCATGGCTAATGATATAGATCGAAAACATATGGCTGAAAGAGTAGCAAAGATATTGATAGACATAAAGGCGGTAGGAGCCAGGCCCGGTGAGCCGTTTACATTGACTTCAGGAACCAAGAGCCCGGTGTACATAGACTGCCGCAGGTTAATTTCATTTGTGCCTGAGAGGGAAGAGGCCATAGGGTTTTTGCAGCATCTGGTTCAAGATTCAGTAGATGGCCCAATAGGCGCAATTGCAGGTGGTGAGACTGCAGGGATTCCGTATGCTGCGTTTCTTAGCTGGCAAATGGGGCTTCCCATGCTTTACGTACGAAAAAAGCCCAAAGGATTTGGGAAGAACGCCATGGTAGAAGGCGATGTTGTTGACGGGTCACGTGTGGTCCTCATTGAAGACCTGATTTTTGACGGCGGGAGCAAAGTGAATTTCATAAGGGGCCTAAGAAAAGCAGGTTTGGCGGTAAACCACGTGTTTACAGTCGCTTCATATGCGCTTCACGAGGAGTATGAAAAAACCCTGGGTTCAATTGACGTGAAAGTGTCATGGCTTACAGACTGGCCCACGATTGTCGATGTTGCTGAAAATACTGGATATTTCAGTAAAGATGAGGCCGGCGAAGTAAGACAGTTCTTGGCAGCTCCACACAAATGGTCCAGGGCAAGGGGCGGAAAATAGGGTTTGGGGCGGGCAGGCCACCGAAACGACCGAAAGCCCTGGACACTTTGGGCAGCGAAACACCGGGAACCTTTTATCCTGGCTCGGGGTCAAATATAAAAGACCGGTTCGGAGGTGATTTTGCTGAAGAAAGCGCCACTATTTTGCCTATCAATTTGCTTGATGGCCGTGGTATTGGCAGTGTCCGGCTGCACAAACGCACCGGAAAAGGAGCCCATAGCCATGGAACCTTCAATAGAAAAGGATCTCAAGCAAGTTCATCCAGACGAAGACGTGAACCACACGTTTAATACCAGATTTTCCCTGGATAATGCGTTGGATAGGATAGGGCAACTAAAAACAATTTCGATGCCGCCAGGCGAAAAATCTATGGCTTTTAGCAATTCTGTAGGCGCCGTGGAAGGTGCATTGCGCAAGCAAGACTATGAGATAAAGAAACTGGAATTTGAACTTGCCAAGATACTGTTTAGAGATGGCGAAATAACCAGGGAACAGCTGGATGAAAAAGAGGCTGTATATGACAAGGCCGTGAGCGAGTTTAAGGCATTCTGGGAGTCATTCGGAATCTCAGATTGAACATCAAGTGGCCCATAGCCAGGAGTGCAACTGTTTCCAACATATGAAGGCCTCGGGAATTGAGAAACCCGGGGCCTTGTGTTTCCTCACATAACCTAACATGGCTTCGCACGATTGCTGCTGAAGCTGCAACCTCACAACTTTGATGATCAAAAGCTTTATGAAAGTTCAAAATAACCCATGAGCGAAGAAGGAGAAACGCTCATACGGGTCGAATATGACATCATATGGTATGATGTCTGACCATCAGATGGTAGTGCGGTGTAGGCAGAAGTTGTTATTGTAGGGGCCCAGAGGGCAGTGCGCATAATGTGCCTTGGTCTTTGAAAGCGAAATAGGCAGATTTCACGGGTCCCCGGAAAGATTGGGCGGTTTCTGACATCCCCGGCGCAGGTTCGGCCTCGTGGCCTGTCTGGAGCCGGGCAGCCTACCAGAAGCGCATACCGCAAGCCCTCAACTGCGGCCTTAGAAGTTTATCTGAGCTCAATGCAAGTTTGAACCGTCAGTGAGAAAATTTTGGAGCGAGAGTTCGCATCATTGTATGCGACACAAGAGACACCATCCTCGCCCAGATCGGTTAAATCCGATCGTGTCGGAATACCGCCCAACTTCTTAGCCGGCACCCGGAAGGAATGGCTAAGTGAAGGAGTATGCAGGGAGGGTTAGAATTGAGAAGGTTTGTTGCGCTGGCAATGGTTGTTTTATTGTGTTTCGGGGCAATTGTAGGGTGTACTCCCAAGGAACCGGAAGCGCCAATAGCCCAAGAAGATGAAATTGACGAGATTCAGAAATTTATCTTCAGCAGTAACAGCGCGGTTTTGGGCCTTAACCCAATACTTAATACGACGGCACCTGATAATGGCCTTCAGAGAATAATACTGGAGACCCTTATCGACAGTGTCGCCGATGAGTATGGCAATGCAATAATAAAACCGGCTGCTGCCAAGGACTGGACGATTAGTGATGATGGCCTCGTCTATACTTTCAACATCAGGGATGATGCAGTGTGGAATGATGGAGTACCTGTAACGGCCCATGATTTTGTGTTTACGTATAGAACTATGGCCACACCTGAAGTAGGTTCCACCAATGCTTGGTTGTTTGATGGAGTCATTGAGAATTTCGGCGAAGCGCTTTACGAGGGCACCAAGACACCGGAGGAAATCGGAGTGAAAGCCCTTAACGATAAGACAGTTGAGTTCACTCTGACAAAGCCTTACGGATATTTTCTGGATTTGTTAACAGGTGCGAAACCCGTAAGGCAAGACAAGTGGGAGGAATGGGGTTCAGCTTACGGTGCGTCACATGACAAGGTTGTTATGAATGGTCCTTTTGTCATTGAGAGCTGGGATCAGAACGTCCAGATGACTCTTGTATCGAACGAGTCTTATTGGGACGCGGAAAACGTCAAATTGCAGAAGATTGAACGAAAGGTAATCAAGGATCCTGCCACGGCCGTGCAAGCACTGCTTTCCGGTGAGATCGATGTTGTGGGGACAAATGACCCCGATTGGCAGGAAGTAATTGCAGAAGAAGGAGATAGGTTCAGGGTACTTGAGGTGCCCAGCCAGGCTCCGGAGTTCTTAGGGTTTAACTGCAATAACAAGTACTTTAAGAACCCCAAGATAAGGCTCGCCTTCTCTCTGGCTTATGATAGGGAGAAATACATCGAGGACTTGAGATATGGCCTATCAGAGCCTCTTTATTCCTTGATGCCCGGGGTTATCAACTGCGGAGAGATTCCGTATACAGAGAGAGTACAAGGCAGGAATCAGATCATTAAGGATCTTATGGAGCAATATCCCGATCCCAAAGCACTTCTTATAGAAGGGCTTGAAGAAGAAGGCTTTGATCCGGACCCGTCCAAAATGGAAGTAAGATATGCGACACGAGGCACCGCTCAATACTCCAAGGACAGTGCTGAATGGCTGCAACAAATGTACGAAGAAAGCCTGGGCGTTACTATTACCATCGATATGGTGGAATGGAACATCATGTGGGAGAAAGTTGATCAAAACGATTATGACATTTGCACCGCAGGTTGGGGCCCGTACTATAATGACCCCAACGCCCTGCTGGAGATCTACGATCCTGTAGAAGGATACTTCAACAGCAAGAAATCAGGCTGGACCGGGCCTGATGCCGATAAGTTCCGTGAGCTGCTACAGCAGGCATCGGTCACGCCTGACAACGATGATAGGGCGGAGTTGTTCTTAGAAGCCGAAAAACTGCTGGTTGGCACAGGCGTAATTGCTCCCACCTATTGCGCCATATCAACTGTGTATTTGGCTGACTACCTAAAAGGTTACTATGTAAGCCCTGTCGCAGGTGTGGATTACACCAAGATCTATACACAGGGCAGGCCGTAATTGAGTGTTTTGTGGCAAATAGCATTTCTTGATAGGATATGAGGCTTACATGCAGTCTGGGTTAAAGCAGGTATGATAAAAGCGAAACAAGTCATGGGTTTTCTCAATAGAAACGATATGTCTTGTTTCGCTTGAAACTTGATCAAGGGTAATCAGGGGGCACCCACCTGGCTGCCGCCATTACTACTGGTAAGAAGGGTAGGGGAACCATGGCCAAGTTTATAGTCAAAAGAGTATTTTATGGATTGTTGACTTTGTTTCTGATCATAACCGCGACATTCTTCTTGATAGCAGGCGCTCCAGGCGATCCTATAGCGGCCAAGGTGGAGCAAATGCCTGATAGGGCACAGGAAGTCATCCGAAAGAAATATGGCCTTGATAAGCCGGTCGTTGAGAGATACTTCATATACATGAAAAACCTCATTACCACAGGCGATTTTGGCGAATCCATAATCTATACCGGAAAATCTGCCAATGACGTCATAAAAGCCAATGCGCCGATTTCCGCAAAGATTGGCATTATTGTTCTGGTGTTGCAGGTTGGTATTGGCATTCCACTGGGATTGGGGACTGCATTGGGCAGGGGAAAAATGTATGACCACATGATCAGGGTAGGTAACGTTCTATGCATTTGCACTCCGAGTTTTGTGTTTGCTGCGCTGCTTCAGTATTTTCTGGCTTTCAAGTTGAAACTGGCGCCGGTATTTGGCTGGGGCCAACCAAAACACTATATCTTGCCTGTGCTTGCCTATACTATCGGCGGCATTGCAGTGTACAACAAGTACATGAGGGGAAGCACCCTTTCGGTAATCAACGAGGATTACATCGTGACCGCAAAGGCAAAAGGGTGCAAGAAAGGAAGGATTGTTCGAAAGCACATACTGAGAAACTCTATGATCCCTATTGTCACCATGATCGGCCCTGCAGTTGCAGGCATATTTGGGAGTTCTTTCGTTATAGAGAGAATTTTTGCCATACCGGGCCTTGGAAGCTACTATGTGAAAGCTGTTAGTGATAATGATTACACCATGGTGTTAGGCATCACCATTTTCTATGCAATGTTGTATGTTGCATCGTTGATTATTGTTGACATTCTGTACGGCATTGTTGATCCAAGAATCAAGGTTGCAGGAACTGAAAAATAGGTTCTGTTGGAAGTATTGGAGGTAGGAGCCTAATGGATACTGCAAGAACAGACATGGTTGTAGCTGATGAAATGTTCCAAAGAGTTGGCATTGACGAAGAACTTTCTGAGCACTTGGATAAGCCGTCGCTTACTTATTGGGCAGACGTGTGGAGAAGATTCAGGAAAGACAAGTTAGCCCTGTTCGGACTGGTCTTGATGGTGGCCATTATTGCGACCGTATTCCTGGGGCCCTTGTTTTCAGGCAAGGACTACAAGTATATGGATTCATCTGTAAAGAACTTAAGGCCTAATGCACAATACTGGTTTGGCACAGATGATATGGGCAGGGACATATTTACAAGGGTATGTTACGGCGGAAGGATCTCTATATTGATAGGTTTTCTGTGCACAATCGTTATGTTTGTTATTGGTTCTTTGATGGGAGCGCTCGCAGGCCTGAAGGGCGGATGGGTGGACAATCTTATTATGAGGTTTGCTGAGTTTGTGGGCAATCTCCCGTACTTGATTATTGTGGTAATACTGACAATGACAATGGGCCGGAGCATATTTGCAATAGTCCTTGCAATGAGCCTTACATCGTGGGTTGGAACATGCCGTATGGTTAGAGGGCAGATACTCCAGTTGAAGGAACTGGACTATATTGAAGCTGCAAGTGCGCTGGGCGCCAATACAACAAGGATAATACTAAGGCACCTCTTGCCAAACACCATGGGGATTATCATGGTTCAGGTTACCATGTCTATACCGGGCTTTATCTTCGGCGAAGCATTTCTTAGTTATGTGGGGTTGGGAATACGGCCCCCTGGAACCAGCTGGGGAGCGCTTGCATCGGCAGGGCAAGCAAGATTGATGTTTCACCCTCACATATTGTTTTTCCCATGCATAATGATTGTTCTTACCACATTTGCTTTTCATTTGGTTGGGGATGGCCTATCAGATGCACTAGATCCAAAACTGAGAGAGTAGGTTATTGCAATGAAAAACAGCAAGCTTCTTGAAATAAAGAATTTGCACGTATCTTTTACAACCTATGCAGGGATTGTACGAGCTGTCAGAGGAGTTGATCTTTATCTGGAAGAAGGGGAGACTCTTGCCATAGTAGGGGAGTCGGGCTGCGGGAAAACAGTGACAGTGAAGTCTATCATGGGATTGCTGCCTGAAGAACAGGCAGTGATTAGCGGAGAGGGAGCACAGATCAATTTCCACGAACACAACCTTCTTGCTTTTGATGAGGATAGAATGTCTGCAATCAGGGGTATGCATATTTCCATGATATTCCAAGATCCTATGACATCTTTGAACCCAACTATGAAAATCGGAGACCAGATTGCCGAAAGTCTTATTGTTCACAAAGGCGCGTCCGGGAGACTAGCAAGACAAGAAGCGCTTAAGATGCTACGGCTTGTCAACATACCTAATGCAGAAGAAAGAATTGATCAGTACCCGTTTCAATTCTCAGGCGGTATGCGGCAAAGGGCCATGATTGCGATTGCCCTGGCATGTGATCCTGAGATTCTAATTGCTGATGAGCCAACCACAGCGCTGGACGTGACAATCCAGGCCCAAATTATGGAGCTCATCAAGAGCCTGCAGCGGGAACGAAACACCGGAGTGATTTTGGTAACTCACGACCTGGGCCTTGTAGCCAGCATGGCCGATAGGATCAATGTAATGTATGCAGGCCAAATCGTTGAACGGGGAACCACAGACGAGATCTTCTATGATCCCAAGCATCCTTATACGTTTGCCCTTCTGAGGTCTGTGCCAAAGTTAAGCGACCACAAGCAAGAGGCATTGTATTCACTGGTAGGAACGCCTCCTGACTTAATAAAACCACCGGTGGGCTGCCCATTTGCACCGAGGTGCCGTTTTGCCATGAGAATCTGCCGGGACAGACCTGCTGAAGCAACACACTTTGGGCCAAGCCACAGCTCCTACTGTTGGCTACATCACCCAAAAGCTAATACCAGTGACGTTCCTGAAACATTGCTCAAAGAGGTGGTATAAGTGCAAACAGTTGAGGTACTGATTGAGGTAAACAATCTAAAGAAGTATTTTAGGGTAGGGCGAAACGCATTTGTCAAAGCTGTGGATGATGTGAGTTTCAATATATGCAAAGGCGAGACACTGGGGCTTGTAGGCGAGTCGGGCTGCGGAAAGACCACCTGTGGCAAAACCATACTAGGCCTGTACTCTACGACAGACGGTGAAGTAATATTTGACGGTGTAAACATACATGCATTGAGGCCAAACGAGAAAACAGAGTTCACAAAGAGAGCGCAGATCATATTCCAGGACCCGTATTCTTCTTTGAATCCAAGAATGACCGTCGGAGACATTATTGGAGAAGGTATGGACATACACCACCTGTACAAAGGGAAAGAACGTGAAGAAAAGGTCTTCGAACTACTCAATACAGTCGGGCTAAACAAAGAACATGTCAACCGCTTTCCCCATGAATTTTCCGGCGGGCAAAGGCAGCGCATTGGTATCGCCAGAGCATTGGCCATTGAACCTGATTTCATCGTTTGTGACGAACCCATCTCGGCTCTTGACGTCTCAATTCAAGCGCAAATAGTAAACCTCCTAATGGAACTGCAGAGAAGCAAAGATCTCACCTACTTGTTCATCGCTCACAACCTATCGATGATCAAGTACATCTCAGATAGGGTGGGGGTAATGTACCTGGGCAATCTGGTTGAGTTAACAACCAGCGCTGAGCTGTATGATAACCCGCTGCACCCATACACCCGTGCATTATTGTCTGCTATTCCGATACCGGACCCGCAGGAGGAAAGAAGAAAACAGAGAATTACTCTGCACGGAGAAATACCAAGTTCCATAAATCCTCCTCCGGGGTGCAGGTTTGCGTCCAGGTGCCAGTTTGCAAAGGAGATCTGTACCAGAGCAATGCCGCCACTGGTTGAAGTCGATAAGGAGCATTTTGTGGCCTGCCATTTGGCGCGCCAGTTTTGACATGATCACATAACCGCCAAATTAGGCACCCGTATCTCAGGTAAACTCAGTTGGCGAGGCATTTTGGTTCTTTAGATCTTAGTTTACATAATGTATATTATAGGACGTTAGACCAATGAGCCATTGGGGACGGTCCTAAAAGTCTCATTACCTATACCTAATCCATCTGTCGATCTTCCCGGGTTTCTCCAAGTTTCAAACCGGCAACCGCCAAAGTGTGCCTATCATCCGTCACATACCGCCTATTTGAACATGACTGCTTTTATGTGTAGCGTATTTGAACATAGTTGAACACTTCAGCGTGTCAATGTACTCCACAAGGACATCTCAGCCGTTATTTTGAGATTTGAGCCCCCTTTTGGTGTACTGATTTATCCCGCTGCAGATTCAAAGGCCCTTTTGCCGGCTTTCACGCTGAATTGCGCTCGGTTGCCCTAAGTGCCAATTTGATGACATTTGTGACCTATGATACATACCGGCGGGTAAACAGGGCTTAAAACGCGTTTAAAGCGCATGGTTTTTCGGGGTTTGTGCCATGTTCCTCAAGTTCTTGCTTTTGCGCTCGAAACCGGCGAATCTAAGCTACAGAAGGACTTTTTCCAAGCCAGCGAGAATCTAAGATGGCGGCTGTTTGGAGTGTTAGTTCTGCCCGCTGCTCAAAGTTATGGTCAGTTTCAAAGGCGGTTTGAAAATACTTTTGCGAACAGCATGATCAAGGAATAGTGAAGGTTTCTGATTAGACCGGCGAGTTTTGCCAGGCGCTGAAAAGGAGGATCTTGGTTGAACCAATGCCCTAATGTGAGAATTGACGTCAAAATCAGAAGTAAGTATGCTAAGCCCTGTAGTATTTGCCGTTGGTTGTTCGCGCTAGCGGCGTTAGTGGCCGTTATTTTGATCGCAGGATGCCAACAGCCTGTGGAACCGCCTGCTCTTCCTGCCCTTTCCGATGAAGAGATGCTAACCAGGGCCGTTTCCATTATAGAGAGAATTGTAGAAGATGCAAGGCTCTGCCACAGGGAGACAGTATTCAAGATAAACGCCGCAGTAGATAATGGCAGAGTTACGTTGACGGGAGAAGCAACTGAGAAACAACTAAAAGAATCCATATGTTCAGCAATATCCGGGATTCACGGTGCAAAGACAGTTGATCAGGTAACTATGTTGCCTGATCCCGAACTGGGTGAGAAGGTATGGGCAGTTGTCAAAGAGCCGGTTATAAACCTGGGTGACGCCCCGGGCCAGGCAGAAGGAAAAAACACTGTTACCCAGGCGAGAATGGGCGATGTCATGCATGTCCTGGCCCAGAATGATGGCTGGTACCTGGTTCAGATGGAAGATAATTACCTTGGTTGGGTTGATCCAGGCAGTGTTGCCCTTTACGACCCTGCCTCTTTGGATGATTTTTGGTGTGGACAAGTGGCCCTGATAGCAGCCAAGATGACAGAAGCTATGGATAAACCCAATGGCCGGATGTTGTTCAATAAGTGGTTGGTACAGGGTTCAGTACTCCCCCTGGCGTCAATTGGCGAGAAATGGGCTGAGCTTAGCCTTCCCGGCGGCGGGAGCGCTTTTGCCAGAACCGGCAGCATCAAGGTTATTCCGGATCGGGACAGCGTGTTCGCAGAACAAAAGGCTGCAGCTGATGTAATCGCAACTGCGCAGCAGTACGCCGGCCTTCCCTACCTCTGGGGAGGATGTACTTCCTACGGCTTTGATTGCTCAGGTTTTACTCAATTTTGCATGAAGATGAATGGCTACCATATCAGAAGAGATGCTGACATGCAATATGAACAGGGCACTCCTGTGAAGTCAGTAGATGACCTGAAACCTGGAGACCTTGTGTTTTTCGAGACATACAGGCCTGGCCCTTCCCATGTAGGCATTTACATCGGTGATTACCGTTATATTCATGCAGGAAGCAGTGCCGGAGTAGCTGTTAACAGCTTCTCCCCTTCCCACACTGATTACTCAGCGTCTTTGGCCGGCAAATTCCTTGAGGGGCGCCGGATAATCAAATGAGGCAACCGGGGGAGGTTCGAATATCCTGTTTGAAGAACAATGGAGGGCTGTCCAGGCTGTGTTTCGGCTCGGGACAAAGGCGGTATTTCCCCTAACCCGGGCAATACCGCCTTACGTTGTATATCCTAGCCAAGTGCCCCGCCTGATGTTGGGATCAAGACGACCTCCCCGGGTACCAGCACATTTGGATCTGCGATCTGAGGGTTGAAAGCAACAAGTTCAGCCAAACTCACAGCGAAGGTTTGTGCAATGAGGAACATGGTATCACCTGATCTTACAACATACCTGCGGCCTGGAGAAGGTGCGGGCCCGGGGGTTGGCGCCGGAGGTTTCCCTTTAGGCACAATTATTATCTCTCCTACTATAATCACATCCGGGTTTCTTACCTGCGGGTTAGCTCGTATGAGAACTTCCAGCGGTACGCCGAACCTTCTGGCTATGCCAAACATAGTATCGCCTGCTTGAACCACGTACTCAGTTCTCTCTGCCGGAGGCAGGGCAGGAGGTTTTTCCGGTGGCATTGACGGCGGTGAAACAGCCTCGCCGGGCAGGCTTATTTGACATTTTTCTGCTATCTTCCGCAACAGCCGTATTTGCTCTGCTTTGCGCCGTGTTACCCTCTCAAGCACGGCCCGTTGAGCAGGGTGCGATGCATGTGGATCTATGATGATGTACCCATTGTCAATTACCCTCATAAAGTGGCCATGAACAACTACTATGCACGTCACGAAATCATCAGGAATGGTTATGTCAACTACGGCGATTGTGCTATCAACCCCCATGGCAGCCATTAGCTCAGTACAGTCATGGAGAACGTGTCTGTGTATGGATACCACCTGGTCTACTTCCTCAAGGCAGTCATGCCTGCCGGCCATCTCGAGGCACTTTTCCAATACCGGAACCATCTGTTTTTCAGTTGTCCAAGTAAGATTGCAAGCATCGTGAAGGGTGCTCTCAGTCATTTCTCCTCTCCCCCTGGATCGATAAAAATGGGACATGACGGTAGTCTCTCTTTCAACCTATGTCCCTGTAAGGCTTTTGGTTACTTTGCTTAGGCGTTATATAGCTACTTTTGCTTCTTTTTGGGATCAGTGTACCGGTCTGCGCGTGAATTGGGCCACGGCCAAATATCCTGATCAAGCCAGAAGTTTTCAGGTTCCTTCCAGAACCAGTCCTCTTCCGGGTCCATTGCAGAGCTTGCGCTCTCTGTAGTAGCGTTTGTTGTTGCATCCGAATGAGGCTCATCTGTTTCAACACTAGGCTCATGTCTTTCTATGCCGTTTTCTCCATAGTAGGCTTTTTGATAGGCCTCATCAGGCAGCTTTCCAGGCGGGCCTGGGAAAATGTCGTCCTTATCTAATGCCATTGCCATCATTTAGATTCCTCCTTTGTGCAATTTCACGTTAGTAAAGCGTTTCCCAAGATTCCGCCTGAATATTCACCAGGATACCAAACTGACGTTTGCTTTTGCGGCCGGTTGATGATAAACTCTTAACCAAGAAGAGCGCTTCTCTCACAATAGTTTCAAGAGGAGAGGTAATCATGGAGAAACTAACTTTTCAGCAAGCCAGGGTACTCAAGGCCATCCGGCAGTACATTCGCGAAACCGGTTATCCCCCGTCAGTAAGAGAACTAGGCAAAAGGTTGGGCCTAAAATCCACAGCCACTGTCCATAGCCATCTTAGAACCCTTGAACGCAAAGGGTACCTGATGAGAACTGCCCAAAAATCGCGAGCATTTACCGTTGTAGGCGATGACAAAGACAATCAGCCTGCTCCGGCTGTAATGGTGCCGGTGGTAGGCATGGTTCGGGCCGGCGTGCCCGTGCTTGCTGTTGAGAACATAGATGAATTTGTGCCTCTTCCCCGTTCATTTGTCAGAAGTGAAAACGTATTCATGCTTCAAGTTGAGGGCGACAGCATGATAGGCGCAGGCATTTTTGACGGAGATCTCGTCCTCGTGAGGCAGCAAGAATCGGCAGATAACGGCGATATTGTGGTAGCGCTGCTTGATGACGAAGCAACGGTGAAAACTTTTTACAAAGAAGAAGACACCATCAGGTTGCAGCCGCAAAACCCAAACCTGAGCCCAATCATCTCAAAGGACGTTCGGATACTTGGCAAGGTTATAGGGTTGTATCGTTCTCTCCACTGAATTTAGGCGTTGCACATGTTGTATGCGCGGTGTTCGAATGGCGGGTGCTATTTTCCGGTTGGGCGGTGTATCTAAGAGGTTTTCATTTCCAGGCCATCCAAAGCGTCTTTTGCCTTCATACATGCATATATAACGTGCTCCTTGGTAAGCCCTCCCTGCAGGTATGCAGAGTACGGGAATTTGAACGGGCCGTCACAAGAGAGTTCTATCGAAGACCCTTGAACGAACGTACCTGCGGCCATGATGACCTTGTGGGCATATCCCGGCATCTCCCAGGGTTCAGGAGCAGCAAAAGAATCCACAGGTGAAGCAGCTTGCACCGCTCTGGCCATGGTTTTCAGCGCCTCAGGTTGTTCCAGGATAATCTGCTGAACAATGTCTCCCCTTCTCTCAAATGGCCCCGGATCTGTTTTATAACCCAGTTTGCTGAAAAACAAGGCTGCAAAGCATGCGCCTTTAAGAGCTTCTCCAACTACTTTGGGTGCAAGAAACAGGCCCTGGTACACGTCTCTATACCCGTATGGGTTACTGCCTGCCTCCTTTCCAAGCCCGGGAGCATAGAGCGATTCTGCAACCAGGTTAACGTAACTCTCAGGGCCAACCACATACCCTCCTGTGGCTGCCAATCCTCCTCCGGGGTTTTTGATCAGGGAACCTGCCGTGATTGAAACGCCAAGGGCCGGAGGCTCATACACGTCTGTAAACTCGCAGTAGCAGTTGTCGACAAATGTAATGACATGAGGCCATCTCCTGTTGATGATTTCCATGAATACCTCAAGCGACGCCATTGATATGGTTTTTCTATGAGAATAGCCTCTTGAACGCTGAATAAGAATCAATGTGGTTCCGGGGCTGATATGTTTTTCAAGTTGGTTTTCCAATGTGCTACTGTCAATGGTTCCTGACTCAAAATCAACCAGGCATGAACACTCGCGATATTTGACTCCCAGCGCCAGCAAACTGCCTGGCGCTATGTCAGAGGCTTGCCGTTCAGGAGGGTTAATGCCTATTACCGGCCGGAGTGTTTCATAGGGTGTTCCGGTAACCGACAAGATCTCATTTCCAGGCCGTAAAAGCCCGTAAAGAGCTGTCTTAAGGACGTGGGTTCCCGAAGTCCAGGCAAGACGTACAAGCGAAGATTCTCCGCCAAAGATTTGCGCAAATAAGTTCTCTAACCCTTCCCTACCTGTATCCTGGTACCCATAACCGGTGGACGGCCACATGTGGGAAAGAGAAATTCTTGTCCTGGTAAAAGCACGGAGCACCCTGACCTGGTTCGAAAATACAAGATCCTCTATGCGTTTCCAAACATCAGGCAACTCCCTCATACATCTCAGAGCCAGCTCAAGTGTATTCTCTGCTATATCAAGGCAACTATGGCATAATTTCAACGGCATATCATCCTGAAAGCTTTTTTCTGAACCTGTCAATATCTACCGGATCTAGCCTGCATGTAATCCTTGCTCCCGACTCTTCATGAACCTCTTCAAGGATTGATCCTGCATCCCTGATTTCAGATAAAACGTCCCACATAGAATACGGTATTGATAATGAAACAACTTGGGTATGCGCCACAAGTTGCTCTTCAACCAGCACAGCCAGATCATCAAGGCCATATCCCTTCAAAGCAGAAATGCCTAACGCCTTGCCTCTGATTCCTGCAAGCGTGTCCATGTCCTGGTACAAGACTTTGTCGGCCTTATTAAGGACAGTAATGGTAGGCAGTTGTGAGGCTCCCAATTCTTCCAGTACATCGTCTACGGTCTTGACTTGCTGTATCCATGTTGGGGACGAAATATCAACAACGTGAACAAGCAGGTCTGCCTCGAGTGATTCTTCCAGGGTTGACCGGAAAGCAAAAACCAGATCATGGGGCAAACCCTGAATAAATCCAACTGTGTCTGAAAGCAACGCTACCTTTCCTGACGGCAGAACCCACTTTCTGGTCCATGGATCAAGGGTGGCAAACAGCATGTCGTCACATAGCACTTGCTCTCCTGTGAGCGCCTTAAAAAGCGTAGACTTGCCGGCGTTTGTGTAGCCCACCAGAGAGACCTGGGGAATTTGCGAATCTCGCCGGCGTTTTCTCTGCTCTTCCCTAACTCTACGGACTTTGTCGATGTCTCTGGTAAGCTGGGATATCCGTTTTCTCAGCACTCTCCGGTCTATCTCAAGTTTTTGCTCTCCAGGGCCCCGGGTGCCAATGCCTGCCCCCAGGCTGGACATGGCTGTGCCGTGGCCTGTAAGGCGGGTAAGCTCATGCCTTCTGGTGGCAAGTTCAACCTGTAGTTTGCCTTCCTTGGTCTTGGCGCGTTGCGCAAATATTCCGAGAATAACCTGCGTGCGATCAAGAACGTTAGCTCCAAGAGCTTCCTCCAGGTTATTGGATTGGGTCGGAGAAAGCTGACCATCAATCAACACATAGGAAACTTCATAGTCTGCAACGAGCTCAGCCACTTCCTGAACTTTGCCTTTACCCAGGTAAGTAGCTGGATCAGGCGAAGGCCTATCCTGAATGATTGTCTCTGCCACTTCCATGCCAAGGGTTTCAGCCAGGCGTACAAGTTCCCCGGCAGACTCCGCTGCTGTAAGCGATATTTCATCACGGTGTTTCGCCTTTGCCGCCCTATTGTCTATGGCGCATATGATGGCCCTTATGTTTTCTGGCTTTGCCAGCTTGTTCAAATGTGTCCCTCCTGTTGCTACCCTGTGCCTACTACAATTATACAACATCGCTTATCCAAATTCCTGGGTGCCTGGAAGCAACCGGTATCCGCGCTCGCTCAGACTATCGCGGCCAAGCCGGAGCCACTGACGACTCCAGCAATTCCCTTGAGGTTATAAGCATGAGATCCTGGCGGCTGAAGGATCCGTCACTGACCAGGCGGACTGCCTGCCTTCGAATGGCCTTTTCAATGAGATTCCTGACCATTCTGGCGTTTGACGGAATTGTCTCCTGTTCGATTTTTTCCTTGATAATATTCTCAAGTAGCGAAAGCAAACCATCAGCAAGCCTGTACTCTCTCTTTTTCAGCATCAGGCAAGCTATCTTGACCAGCTCGTCAACTGTGTAGTCTGGAAAACTGAGGTGAATAGGAAACCGCGAACGTAAACCCGGGTTGGTATTGAGAAAGCTCTCAATTTCTCTGGGGTAACCTGCGAGGATAAAGACCATATCCTTTGCATGATCTTCCATTCCCTTGACAATGCAATCAATGCACTCTTTGCCGAAATCCTTCTCCCCGCCCCTGGCTAAGGAATAGGCTTCGTCTATGAAGAGGATGCCTCCCAGAGCTTTGCGTATGCTTTCCCTGGTTTTTTGCGCTGTGTGGCCAATATACTCTCCTACAAGATCGGCTCTCTCAACTTCCACTACATGCCCCTTGTCCAGCAGCCCCCCTTGGAATAGCAGCCTCCCCAGTATGCGCGCAATAGTGGTTTTCCCGGTTCCCGGATTTCCCTTGAAGATCATGTGGAGTATTGTGTTTTCCTCAGCCAGGCCTGCTTTGCTCCTGCGTTTTTGGACTTCGGCAAAAGCATAGATTTCAAATACAAGTTCCTTTATATGTGACAAGCCGACTAACGAGTTCAGCTCTTCTAAGGCGCTTTCACCCAGAAAATGGCTTGATTTCGAAAATCCTTTGAAAAGCCGATCCTGAGTTTTTGTGTCTTCATATAGCCTGGCTCCCCTGGTTGACACAACTCTCAGAACGGGCCTGTTACCGTGAACTGCGATGTTGATTCCTCCCCACACCCATAAACTATCCCGGCGGGATCATTATACGCATCAAGGCGCTGAGATGATATTGAGGCCTGTGCTCAACACGTGAACCACAGCAACACGTATATAAGTCCAGATTCCGCGCTTTGCAGAAATTCGTACCCCATGTAAAAAGCAGCAGCCCCGGCCTGGTTCCTGTCAGGCAGAGGCTGATTGCGCTTGCGACTGAATGTACCTGCAATGTACGTACGCGGCGCGGTGTTTGCCTAATATGCTGTGCGCCTATGTGCGCCTGGCTTCTACAGTGATTTGTACAGCCCCTAAGTGAGCGGCCTGTGTTCTTGATCTTTGTTCTTGCGCTTACTTTGCCTGTGAGGCTTATCATCATCCGGGAGATCTGTGTATACTTGTGGATCTTTCTCAAATGCGTCTCTGCACCTATCTGAGCAGAAATGATAGGTCTGCCCCTTGAAGTCTGACCGTATGGACTTGTCATAATCACTGACATTCATTCCACACACGGGGTCTCTTGGCATATTATCACCTCCCTGCACGAGTGCCACTTACAGAGAGGAGTATACCCAAACACGCCGAATTCATGCCTGGATACCACTTTGCCGTGGAGGGCACGCTACGCCGCATGCCCGGCTAAACAGACATCCCTTGCCGGCTGTGCCGTTGGTATGGGCCGGGGTATCAGTTCTGCAGCCCCTCGTCATTGGTTACATTGAGGCGTCAGGTTCCTTGTCTCTTTGCACCGGCATGTTGACGGGTTTGATAGGGTTAATGGTTGAAATCGCATGCTTGTATATGAGCATCTGCTTACCGTCTACATCGAGAAGAACAGTGTAGCTGTCAAAAGCTTTGACCAAGCCTTTCAGTTGAAATCCGTTGACAAGGTATACCGTTGTAAGGATATTGTCTTTTCTAATCTGGTTTAAGTAGCTGTCTTGAAGATTAATTATGCTTTTCGCACTCATGTTAGTTCCCTCCAGTTATCCTCTGGTACATATATTGGTTCCAAGCCAATTATTGATCAAATGCCGGATTTGCTCTATAAGTTGATTTCGAGATTTATGCTTGCCAAAGGGCAGCCAAATTATGCCTTCTTCTTTGGAGAACCATGTCCGTTGCCTTTTCGCAAACCGCCTGGTACTCCTCTTCAGTATTACCCTGGTTTCAGGCTCCGTGGCCAGCCCTTTGAGCATCCAGTATACCTCTTTGTACCCAAGGCCTTGCATGCTAGGGAGGTCTTCAGAATACCCTAAATCCATTAGGTTCTTAACTTCTTCGACGAGGCCTCTTCTGAACTGATCATCTACCCTATCATCGATTCTTTTATATAATTCTTTACGATTCCATTCGAGCCCTATCATCATGGAATCATACATACGAAAGTGTTTGAGATGCTTCCTTGCAGAAATAGGCAGGTTTGTGGCTCGGTAATACTCAATTGCCCGTATGACTCTCTTCAAGTCATTTGGATGAAGGTCCCGGTAAGACTCTGGATCGATATCTTTCAGCATACTGTGAACCACGGCATTGCCCTGGCGTTTTGCCAGAGTTTTCATCTCTTGCCGCAGAGCCCGGTCAGGGGGTGCATCTTCCAAAGGAAAATTGTGTAGTAATGCCCTAATGTAAAATCCGGTGCCTCCGACTATACATGGCAGGCGGTTTCTACTCACAATATCCGTAACCGCTTCCCTGGCAAGCTGTTGAAACTCGCGTACACTCCATGGTTCGTCAGGGTACTTTATGTTTATCAAATGGTGCTTTACCCGGTTCATTTCATCTGCTGTGGCTTTATCTGTGCCAATATCCATGTAACGATAAACCTGCATAGAATCAGCAGAGATAATCTCAATTGGATATGTTGTGGCCAGGTCCAACGCCAACTTTGACTTCCCCGAGGCTGTTGGGCCTGTGATTATCAGAACCTTGGCCAACCTCAACCGTACACCCTTTCCAATATACCGGATATCACCGGGACAACTCCATTATATAGTATCAGCAGCCTCTATATCTAACGGCCGAAAAATCTATCTATTTCATCATATGGAAGCACGTACACAGTCGGCCTTCCGTGCGGGCATGTTCGGGCCGCAGGGTTAGCCCAAAGCGATTGTATGAGCGCCAGCGCCTCTTGCTTCCTCAGAGGCTGTTTGCCCTTTACAGATGCATGGCAAGCGGCTGTGGCTATCTGCGCTTGTGCCACTGCCCTTTCCAGGGGCATATCCGGCCCTGATGATTCATAGGCCGCCAATAACACCTGCTTGAGCGAATCTGCCGGAAGCGCCTGCCCAAGAATGAGAGGAACCTTGGTTACCAGCACGGTTCTTGTGCCTATTGGCCTGACGGAAAACCCTACGCTTTCCAACCCATCCTCATGTTCTTTATAGAGTATGGCTTCTCTGGGTTCAAGCTGGATGATCTCAGGGATCAACAGTTCCTGGCTGCTGCTTTCTCCCTGGCACAGGGATTGATAGGCCAGGCTTTCCGCAAGGGCGTGTTGGTCAATGATAAGGAGCGAGTCTGGCGTCTTGGCCACAAGGTATACGTCTTGAAGCGTCCCCAGGCAGTGCCACTCGCAGGGTGGTTCAACACCGTCACTTAGCAAACCGGTGCCCGTTTCATGCCTGGTATCAAAAAGAGACGAGGGTTGCCTTTCTGAGGGTTTCTTGTCAACTTGGCGGCCCGGATAAATGCTTTGAGAAGCGTACTTGCTTAAAACGTATGTGGCGGGGGTTCCCCCCCCTTCAGCCCGAGGATTCCGGCCGGGTTTACTTAGATATCCTGCCCGGGCCAGGGCATCTCTCACACTTTGAGTAACGGCGCGCTTCACTTCCGCTTCATTTCCAAACCTTATCTCTGATTTTGTGGGATGCACGTTAATATCTATCCTGCCTGGTTCAAGAGTGATTTCAATAAATGCCACGGCATAGCTTTTTGGCGGTAGCAGCCCTGCATAGGCATGATCGAGCGCCCACCCAAGCGCAGGGTTCTTGATGGGCCTTTGATTTACAGAGAAGAGTTGCCGGTCCCTGCTTCTTCTATAGACCCTGGGCAGGCCTGCGAAACCGGCGATCTCAAGGCCTTCATGTTTGCTTGATATTTCAACCATTGAATCAGCTGTTTCCGGCCCGAATATGTTGGCCAACGCGTCTTTCAACCCGTTGCCTGATGTATGAAGCGCCACCCTGCCCTGGGACGTAAGGGTAAAGCTGATATTAGGCCAGGCAAGGGACAGGCGTTCGACTGTTTCAATTACTGCATTCCTTTCCGTGCCTCTTGATTTCATGAATTTGAACCTGGCAGGCGTATTGAAGAACAAGTCTCTCACTGTAAAAGTGGTACCCGGGGGTAGCCCTTTTTCGGTGGCGTCTATCAATTCTCCCCCTTCAACACGCAAGCAAATCCCGGTTTCGCTGCGGTTTATCTTGGTTTCGAGGCTCAATTTCGAGCATGATGCGATTGAAGGCAAAGCTTCGCCCCTGAACCCGAGGGTTTCTATGCTTTCAAAATCATTCATGGAACCTATTTTGGATGTGGCAAACCGTTCCAGTGATAAAAGCGCATCTTCGTGAGACATGCCTGTTCCGTCGTCACAAACCCTTATAAGTTTCATTCCCCCGTCAAGTATGTCTATTGATATCCTGCCCGCGCCTGCATCAATGGAATTCTCAACGAGCTCCTTTACAACTGATGCAGGGCGTTCTATGACTTCCCCTGCAGCAATTTGGCTGGACAACAAGGGATCCAATTTTTTGATTGAACGATACATCAATTATCATCCTGTTCACGGTGCAATTCCTGTTTGACCGTATGGAGTAGTTCCAACGCTTCAAGAGGCGTCATGTTGTTGGTATCGAGGGATTTAAGTTTGGATATTACGGCCCGGTGATTTTCCGGGACCGGTTCTTGATACCCTGTGCTTGCATTAGCAAGTAAAAGTGGCTGGCTTTCAGGCGTAGGCAATGTTCCTGCGCTTCTGGATGCAACCTTTCCCAATATTCCTTTTGTGGAACCGCCTCTGCGCGCTTCTGTTTCAAGGCCATGAAGAATCTCCCTGGCCCTGTGTGTTACACTATCAGGCAACCCGGCCATACCGGCCACGTCAATGCCGAAACTGCCTTCAGCCACTCCCCTGGCGACTTTCCTAAGGAAGATGATATTGTCGCCAGACTTTTTGACCGTTACATGGTAATTGGCTATTCCCGGCTTCAAATCAGAAAGAAGTGTGAGCTCACGGTAGTGAGTGGCCACAAGCCCTTTTGCCCCTACGGTTTTCCCGGCGGCCAGGTATTCCACAACCGCCCACGCAACAGAGAGCCCATCAAAGGTACTGGTTCCTCTTCCAATTTCGTCCAGTATCACAAGGCTTTTGGATGTAGCTTTCCTCAGGATTCTTGACACTTCGTTCATCTCGACCATGAAAGTGGATTGCCCTAACACCAGGTCGTCATATGCGCCTACCCTGGCGAAAATTCTGTCAACACATGACACTGTACACGATTTGCAGGGCACAAACGACCCCATTTGAGCCATGAGTACTATAATGGCTGTTTGGCGGCAATACGTAGACTTGCCGCCCATGTTGGGGCCGGTGACTATCAAGATGCGTTCCTTTTCATCAAGAGCCAGATCATTGGGCACAAAGTTCCCCGGAGGAAGCACCCTTTCAAGCACAGGGTGCCGTCCTTCTCTGATAATTATGGGCCCGTCTTCGGTTATTTCAGGCTTGACATATCCATACAGGCTGGCTACCTCAGCTAGGCTACAGCACACGTCCAGTTGAGCTATGGCAACAGCTGTCTGCTGCAGCCTCCTCATGTGAGATTCGACGAAATCACGCAGTTCACAGAACAGCCTGTACTCTTCTTTGAACAGTTTCTCTTCTGCGCCGATGATAGATGTTTCTTTTTCTTTGAGTTCAGGTGTAATGAACCTCTCAGCGGATACCAGTGTTTGTTTCCTTATGTAGTCACCGGGCACAAGGCTCAGGTTCGCCTTGGTCACTTCCAGGTAGTATCCGAAAACCCTGTTGTATCCCACCTTGAGCGATTTTATGCCGGTCCTTTCCCTTTCCCTGGCTTCAAGTTCAACCAGCCAGTGCTTGCCGCCGGCAGCCAGGTCTCTCAGCTCATCGATTTCCCGGCAATATCCTGTGCGTATTACCCCGCCTTCGGTTACAGACATCGGAGGATCATCAACAATGGCTTCTCTTATGGCCGCGACGACCTCAGGGGCCTCGTCAAGGTTATCGAGTATGTGTTTAAGCAGGCCCGATGAAGTGCCAATTATTTGCTCTTTCAGGCGGGGCACTCGTTCAAGGGAACCTGCAACGGCTATTAGATCCCTTGCATTGCATGACTTGTAAGCTACTCGTGCAACCAGCCTTTCCAAGTCGCGGATGCCTGAAAGGGAATCACGCAAATTGCTTCTCAGGGCGGCATTCCGGTAGATTTCATCTACAGCATTAAGCCTCGACAGTATCCTGGCCGGATCCCTCAACGGGCGCTCTATCCATTTCTTGAGCAGCCTGGACCCCATGGTGGTACAGCATTTGTCCAGAACCCACGCAAGCGAGCCATATTCTTCACCTTGAAGCCGCTTTGTGAGCTCAAGGTTCCTTCTGGTTGAATGATCAAGTTCAACGAATGATCCTTCCAAATAGAGGTTGGGCTCCTTCAGGTGGCTCAGTTCCATCATTTGAGTAGCTTCCAGGTATGCCAGCAATCCTGAGAGCGCCCTGTATGCTGAATCAGGCAAGTGTTTCAGGCCCCACTCCCTCTCGAACAATTCATGGTATGTCTCGCTGCCGAACTCTTCATCCTCACGAAAACTAACATGAACGTTAGGCAGGTTCTTCAAAACCGCCTGAACGAAGCTTGTCCCTTCAAGGCTTGCGGGAAATACACATTCCTTGGGCATTAGGCGGGCAATCTCGTCTATGACGTTAGCCAACGGCAGGTTGTGGCCCCTGGATGAGGTTTCCGGCTCAAACCAGGCCAGGAGAACCTCTCCTGTGGATAAGTCAGATGAGCACAGCCCGGCTGAATCCACCTGGCCTTGAGCCCTGTATTTGGCATACGCCACGGTTATATAGCTTGGAGCCGCATCCTCTGCGCCTTCCCAATATGTGCCCGGGGTTATTACTCTTACAACATCTCGTTTCACAAGCCCTTTTGCCTTAGCCGGATCTTCCACTTGCTCGCATATTGCGACTTTGTAGCCCTTGGATACAAGGGTTCTTATGTATTCATCCACTGAGTGGTGGGGCACGCCGCACATGGGAACTTTCTTGCCCTTTCCCGAGCCCCGGCTTGTCAGTGCAATTCCAAGTTCCTTGGAACCAATTTCAGCGTCTTCAAAAAACATTTCGTAGAAGTCGCCAAGCCTGAAAAAGAGCAAACAATCCCGGTACTTCGCTTTTAGTGATTTATACTGAAGCATCATAGGAGTTTTGCTTGCCAATACTTACGACCTCCGGTTATCAGTCTGAATTTGGCTTCCACATAGGCCCTTTCAGGTACCACGTGCCTGCTTCGTCGATCCTGACCTTTACCACGTCCCCGGGCTTTGGCCCTTTGGACGTACAGACCACAAGTTTGTTTGTCCGCGTCCGCCCGCGAACATGCTCAGGGTTTTTCAGGTCAGGCTCTTCAATGAGAGTTTCTTGAATGGTTCCCACAAGAGACATGTTGATATCTTTGGTAATCTCATTTTGAACTCTGACAAGCTCCTGAAGCCGTCTGGATTTGTCTTTTCGAGAAACCTGATTGCCCATTTTGGCGGCGGCAGTACCGGATCTGGGGGAAAATATGAACGTAAACGCACCGTCGAACCTCAGATCCTTAACCAGGCCAATGGTATCTTGAAAATCTTCATCAGTCTCTCCAGGAAAGCCAACTATAATATCGGTAGTGACAGAGGCGCCCGGGATTTGGCTTCTAATGTAAGATACCAGGCCCCGGTATTCTTCCCGGGTATATCCCCTGTGCATCAATTTGAGTATCCGGTTACTTCCCGACTGAAGCGGAAGATGGAAATGCTCGCAAACATGCTTCGAGTCTCTTATTGAGTCTACCATCGTCTTTGTAAAATCCCTGGGATGGGATGTGAAGTACCGTATCCTGCAGATTCCAGGTATCCCATCGAGGTCTTCAAGCAATTGGGCAAATCCGTAGCCGTTGCCTGGATCAAGCCCATAGGCGTTGACATTCTGTCCCAGGAGAGTGATTTCCGTAAATCCCTGGCTGACAAGTTCCTGAACTTCTTTTACTATGAACCTGGGTTCACGGGACACCTGTGGGCCTCTGACAAAGGGCACAATGCAATAGGTGCAGAAATTATCGCATCCATACATTATCGTGACATATGCGCTGACCCCGGAAACCTTTACCCTGGGAAGTGCCTCCGGAAGCATTTGGGTGGACCCGGTTCTGTGCGCTTCCGCCCTGCCGGGAGAAACTGCAGTGAGCAGTTTCTGAGACGGATCATGGACAGCCTGGCTCACCAACTGTGGAATCTTGTCAATGTGGCCGGGGCCCACTGCTACTCTTACGTACGGAACCCGTTTCTTTATCCTCTCTATGGTTTGCGGCAGCTGGGCCATACACCCTGCCAGCACTATGACAGGCAGCTTTCCGCCTCTGGATTCCGCGGCAAGTTTTCCTAGCCGGCTCCATACTTTTTCCTCGGCAGACTGTCTTACTGCACACGTATTCATTACAATAACATCTGATTCCCCGGCATTTTGAGCCAGGGAAAACCCCTTTTCCTGAAACAGGCCCCCTATGGTCTGAGAGTCTCTTTCATTCATTTGGCATCCAAAAGTCTCTATAAAATACGTAAGTTTCTTGTTGTTCATTGCTGTTGGTTTTGCACTCCGAAAACGATGTTCGTTGGATTGTATGGCAATCAGCCTTTCTACCCTATTATAATTTTGCCGCAACAAGCGCACAAATTATTGCCCAGGCGGCATCATCTACCCAATATCAAATACATCTGTATTCATGGCGCACTCCTCAGCCAGTTGTTTGACGTCAAGGCGTTTTTCTGCATTGACGGCCGCATCAAGCCGGGGTTTTGTCACTGGATGTTTGGGGACAAATACCGAACAACAATCTTCGTAGGGCAAGATCGAAATGTCGTAGGTGCCAATTTGCTCAGCTAGGCGTACAGTCTCCACCTTGTCGAAACAGATAAGCGGCCTCAGCACCGGAAAATCGGAAACGCTTTCGATTACGCTCAGACTCTCAAGCGTCTGGCTTGCAACTTGTCCCAGGTTCTCGCCTGTGAATATGGCCAGGCTACCGGTGTTCCGGCAGATTCTTGAGGCTACCCTCATCATCATGCGCCTCATAGTTATTACCCGGTACTTTTCAGGGCACTTGTCCATGATTTCCGTCTGAATTCTGGTGAAAGGAGCCACAAACAACCTCAAATGGGGGTTGTACTTCCTCAAGACCTTGCATATGTCAACCACCTTGTCCCTGGCGCGCTCCCCGGTTATAGGGTAACTCCAGAAATGAAGCGCATCAACGGCTACCCCTCGTTTCATAGCCATGTAACCTGCTACCGGGCTGTCTATACCTCCTGAGACAAGTAATATGCCCTTACCTGATGTACCTACAGGCAACCCGCCGGGCCCGGGTACTTGGCCCCGGTAGATATACGTATGCCCTGGGCGAATCTCTACTGTAAGGTGAATGGAAGGATTGTGTACGTCTACTGCCAGCCCGGGAACATTCCGGAGAACCGCTGCCCCTACTTCCCGGTTAACTTCCGGGGACTTAACCGGGAAGTCCTTGTCTGCCCTCCGCGTGTCAACCTTGAAAGTTGCAGGCGGAGAAACTTCCGGCATAGCTTGCTTTACTGCAGATATGGCTGCCTGTTTGATTGTTTCCAAATCGCTTTCCACTGCAAACCCAGGGCTGACCGCTACAATACCAGGCACACAGGAAAGCGCTTCAAGATAATCATGTTCAAACTGCGTTTGAATCCCTGTTACGTACAACCTTCCCTGGGACTTAGACACTCTTTTGCCGGCATCTACATCTATAGCGGATACGGCGATTTCGATGTTTTCCTGTAGTTTTTTCTCGAATTGCCTTCTATTTTGCCCTTTGAGGCTTATTTCCCCATACCGGATTAATAAGACTCTCTCCATTATTTGTGCTCCTTCGCATGACTTAAGTATTCGGTTGCGAGTTGTTTCCCCTAAGTTGTCTTCTGGCGCCATGGCCTAAGTTCCTTCAATGCATCTTCCAGGGCTGATACGGTACTATCCACATCTTCAACAGTTGTGAAAGGCGACATGGAGAACCGGATAGCCGACAACGCTTCATCTTCGCCCTTGCCTAAGGCGAGGATGACCGCGCTTGGCTTAGTTCTGTGGGAAGAACAGGCAGACCCGGTCGACACAAACACATTACGTTTCTCCAAAGCATGGAGAAGGCTTTCCCCTCGAAATCCAGGGAATGAGCAGTTGACAATGTGAGGCGCTGCGTTTTCATGCTCAGGGCCGTTGAGCACTGCGTCGGCGAATATACCTGCAATTCCGTCTATGAGCCGGTGTCTTAGCTCAAATAACCTGTCTCTTGTCTTGTATGTGTTTCTTGCCCAGATGTCACAAGCCAGGCCGAAACCTACAATAGCCGGAACGTTTTCAGTTCCTGATCGAAGCCCTTGTTCCTGGCCTCCGCCGAAAATCAAAGGGTGCATAGGAACACCCTTTCGAATGTACAACGCACCTATCCCCTTGGGGCCGTGGATCTTGTGAGAACTGATGCTTAGAAGATCCACTCCCCACTTCTCCACATCAATATCGAGTTTTGCAAATCCCTGGACGGCATCTACATGGAACCTGGGGCGCTTCGGGCCCATCCGGGAAAGCATAGATCCAATCTCCCGGCAAGGTTCAACAGAACCAATTTCGTTTTGCACAAACATGATAGATACAAGGCATGTATCTTCCTTTACCCGAGAGACAACTTCGCCGGGATTGACCAGCCCCTCCCTGTCGACCGGCACTACTGATACGCGGTAGCCCAGTTCTTTCAGATACTCCATGGCAGCCATAACCGACGGATGCTCCACTGATGAAGTAACCACGTGTTTGAACTTGCTCCCCGCTGACCTGAGGCTTCCGAAGATTGCCCAGTTATTGGCTTCAGTGCCGCCTGACGTAAAGAACACCTCATTCTCGCCGGCTCCGATCAGGGATGCAACAGATCTTCGGGCCTTCCTGACGAGTTTCTCAGATTCAGATCCCAGCCTGTGAAGGGACGATGGATTTCCAAACCTCTCCTCATATACAGACGACATGGCTTCCACAACTTCGGGAAAGGGCTTAGTAGTTGAAGAATTGTCCATATAGACAGGCCCGGATGCTTTCCGGCAGTTTGTGCTCAAATCTATACCTCCAGTAACGAGACAGGTTTTCCTTTCTATATTATCCTCTTTCATGCCCCTGGTCACACCACTATACAAGATATCTCCAATCCAGTGAACACTTCTACTGTAATGCAGCTACGGGTACAATGTAATCGGCATCAAACTTGCAGAAGGGAGTGCGCAGTGTGGGAAAGGGAATCAACAGGCGTATTTTTGGCGTTATCGGCAGTGCGATTTCAGATTATGAGTTAATACAAGACGGTGATCGCATACTCCTGGGGATTTCAGGGGGCAAAGACAGCTTATTCATGGCCTGGGCCCTTGCTGACATACGAAGAAGAGCTCCTGTTGAATTTTCCCTGGAAGCCGTAACGATTGATCCCGGTGGCCCGTGGAAGTTTGATGAGGTGGCTATTGATTCAATCCACCGGTTTCTTTCTGTTATCGGAGTTCCCTACCATGTGGTAACCTCCAATATTGCCAGGGTAGTCATAAGGGGCCATGGCCGGAAAACTCCTTGCTCCCTGTGTGCCAACCTTCGCAGGGGTTATCTTCACCAGGCGGCCAATGACCTGGGAATGAGCAAGGTTGCCTTAGGCCATCACCTTGATGATGCCATAGAGACACTGCTGCTGAACATGTTTTACCAGGGAAACCTACGGTGTTTCCAACCGAAGACTTACCTGTCACGGCGCAATATTGAAGTGATACGGCCCATGGTGTATGTGGAAGAACCCTGGATAGCCAAGGCTTCAAGCAAGTTGGGGCTTCCGGTAACCCCTCCCACATGTGGTTTTTCAGGCAATACCAGCCGCCAACATATGAAAGGCCTTGTGTCCGGGCTCAGCGAAAATATACCCGGGCTCCGGCGTCAAATGAGGAACGTGTTCAAGTCCTTATGGCGCTAGTGATTAAGCAGCCTTGACAGGCCCTTAAGCCCTTTCTTTCTGTCTTTTCGGGACGAAGCCATGACCAAGGCGTACCTCAAATCCCTTACCTCTGCAATAAGACGTTCAACGACCTGAGTAAGCCGCTGGATTTGCTCTTTTTCCGAGATTGTGTTGGTGCAAATCTCACGCCTCAAGTCCAGAATCATGTCTTGTACATATGAAACGCGTTTGGGTTCGCGCACTATGTTATCAAGGCAACCCATCCACGAATAACCAGGATCCTCAGGTGAATCTTCTGACAAATAGACGATCTCTGATGAAACATCCAGGGTTGCCGATGATGCCACTTGCTCGTTTATCCGGCTGAGGACTATATCGGGCCAACCTGATTCTCCTTTTGAGTCGCGAAGGGCCTTCTTGATTTCGTCGTCTGAAAACCCCTGTTCCTGCATGGTTACAATCATAGATATTGCACTCAATGAACCTCTGGGCACCTTGTTAGACGGAGTTATGCCCAGTATGCTTCCGAATTTGCTGTTTATGTCTCTCATAAGAGATTTGGATAGCCCAAGGCTATCACCTACATCAGACCAGAAGACTTCAGCCATTGTGTTTCCTCCAGCTTCAAACCGGTATTATTCTACCAACGTCTATACGTATACTACCATACTATCCAAGATTTGGCACCAGGTGTGCGGTACATGTTCTACTTTGCCCTCTTTGTTTACTGCCAAAGATAAGTTATGTTAGACTAAAGTTTGGTGGTTCTCCTTTGTGCAATATTGCTGGAGGAAGGTGCAGTTACAACATGAGTAAGTTTACGTCTCTAATGCGTCCCCGGTCAGTGGCCATCGTAGGTGCTTCGAAGACACCTGGCAAGATCGGTTACGCAGTTGTTGAAAACATGAAATCCTCAGGATTTACAGGCGAGATTTACCCCATCAATCCTAAAGAAGCAGAAATAGCAGGCCTCAAAGCATATCCTTCAATCACAGAAGTCAAAAAGCCGGTGGATGTAGCAGTGCTTTGCGTTCCGGCCAGGGTCTCGATACCCGTGGCAGAAGAATGTGGCCAGGCCGGAGTAAAACACATGATTGTTATCACAGCCGGGTTCAAGGAAGTTGGAAAAGAAGGCCGTGAGCTTGAGGATAAGCTCATTGAGATCGCCGGCAAGTACGGAATGAGCATAGTGGGGCCCAACTGTCTTGGAGTCATTGATACTCACACACCTTTCAACGCCACTTTTGCCAAGAATATGGCGCTCAAGGGAAATATAGCTTTCATATCTCAAAGTGGCGCGCTGTGTATCGCCATTTTGGACTGGAGCCTCAAAATTGGGTTAGGTTTCAGCCAGTTCGTGAGTTTCGGCAACAAGGCTGATCTCAATGAGGCCGACTTCATTGAAATTGCAAGCCATGATCCAAATACCAAAGTCATCTGCTTGTACCTTGAAGACATAGTAGACGGACCCCGATTTATCAAGGCCGCAAGGGAAGCCACCAAACGCGTTCCTGTTATTGTTCTTAAGTCAGGGGTCAGTGCAGCAGGTGCAAAAGCAGCGTCCTCTCATACAGGCGCTCTTGCAGGTTCAGATACCGCTTACGAAACAGCATTCAGGCATGCCGGTGTACTCAGGGCGTCAAGTATGACTGAATTGTTCGATTTGGCCAGTGCTTTCACAACCCAACCCATTCCACAAGGCAAACGGATTGCAGTTATCACTAACTCCGGAGGCCCTGGGATTGTGGCAAGCGACTCAATCGAATTGGGTGGCCTCAAAATGGCTCAGTTCAGCGAGAAGACCCTGGACCTGCTCAAGGAGACCATGCCTTCAATGGCGAACATTCACAACCCAATAGACGTTATTGGCGATGCGCATTACGACCGGTATGAAACCGCCCTAAATGCTGCTCTTGCAGATCCAAACGTTGATGCGGCAACTGTACTTCTTAGCCCTACCGCTGTCATAGAAGTTGACAAAGTGGCTAACGTAATAATTGAAGCAAGACGCAAGTACCCTGACAAGCCTGTAGTAGCTTCGTTCACAGGTGGTTTTGCCGTGGAAAACGGTGTTGCACATCTTAGGGAACATGGCGTACCCACATATGCTTTTCCTGAGCCGGGGGTGGCGACACTCCGGGGAATGGCCAAGTTCTCAGAACTGAGAGAGGCCATCAGAGACGGCGAAGAGTGGACTTTCGACGATGTGTGCAAAGACAAAGTCAAAGCGATTTTTGAAAAAGTTCGTTCAGACGGAAGAGACCTGCTTCTTAGCCCGGAAGCTGCTGAAGTGGCTGAACTTTACAAGATCCCGGCAGCTCCTTCCCGTCTGGCTACAACGGAAGATGAGGCAGAGAAGTTTGCTTTGGAAATGGATTTCCCTGTAGTTATGAAAATCGCTTCTCCTGACATTATGCACAAGACTGACATAGGCGGAGTCAAAGTCGGCCTTAAGTCCAAAGAAGACGTAAGGGCTGCCTTTATTTCGATAATGGAGAATTCAAAGAAAGCAGTTCCCGGCGCAAAGATCTACGGCGTTGAGGTTCAGAAGATGATGCCAAAGGGTGACGAAATTATCATCGGGATGGTCAAAGACCCCACCTTTGGGCCAATGGTTGCTTTTGGTTCAGGCGGAATCTTGGTAAACCTTTTGCAAGATGCCTCCTTCAGGCTGGCTTCAGGGCTCACCAAGCGTGAAGTTGATGAAATGATTACCGAGACCAAAGCATATACCATACTAAAGGGCTTTAGAGGTGCCGAAGCCGATGATATTCCTGCAATAGCTGAAGCAGTGGCCAGAGTGGCACAGCTGTGCAGGGATTTCCCGGAGATATCCGAACTGGATATAAACCCGGTTTTTGCGTATCCTAAGGGACTGAGTGCGCTTGATATAAAAATCAAGCTCTCATAAGCACAAAACAGGTAACCGGTGCATAGGCAACCAGCCCTTTGCCCGGTTACCTCTTACTCAGTATCCAGGGAGGTTTGCGTGTGGGCATGCTACATACTGCCGGCGGCTCAGAGACATTGTCAGCGCCGCATCAAAACTCTCAGCAGGCGGAATCCAAACCGCAAAACCAAATTCATCTGGGATATCCAAAGAAACTTCAGAGGAGTTCCAAACGCAGGAAAAGGAAACGCCGCCCGGGACTGAATCTGGAGCCCAAGGCTTACCATGACGAAATACATGATCCTGAAATACCGTTTATCCCCGAGTGAAGCGCCTCACTTCCCTATTGCTGTAGCCGCGAGGCGCTTCATGGTTTCCACGTTTTCATAGGGGATACCGGAATCTCCTATCATTGCGCCTTCTGACGATGAAGCGCCGTGAAAATCTGAGCCTCCCGTAACAATCAGCCTATTTTTACGTGCCATATTCAAGTACTTCTGCCGCAATGCACAGTTATGCTCAGGGTGGTACACTTCTATTCCTTGAAGGCCGCATTCTACAAGCTCATTGAGGAGCCAATCCCCCCCTGTTGTTCCGGGGTGGGCCCAGACGGCAAGGCCTTTGGCCGCTTGTATTGCTTCAATCGCCTGGGCAGGGCTAAGATGCAACCTACCGGCGTATGCAGGTCTGCCTATACCGAGGTACAGGCCAAACGCCTCTTTGACACTTGAAGTGTAGCCTTTTTCAACCATGGCTTCAGCTATATGGGGCCTGCCAACTGAGTCTCCCCTGGATAGTTCCAGTATCCTGGAAACTTCAACTGGCATACCCAGAGAGGCAAGCTTTTCCGCAATGACTTCAACCCTCTGAAGGCGTGACTGCCTGAGCGTGGCCAATAATTCAGTGAACTGCCTATTCTCAGGATCAATGAAGTATCCCAGAATATGCAGTTCCCACCTTCCCCAGTGGCTGCTTATCTCAATACCCGGGATTACTTCCACATCGTTGGCATTGACAATCCCCAACCCGCCGGCGGAGTATGCTATTGCAAGTTCCAGATAGCCAGACAGGGTATCATGATCACATACGGAAATGGCCCTTAGCCCTACTGCAAGTGAATGACTAACCACCTCATGAGGTGTGAGTTGACCATCAGAGGCGGTAGTATGAATATGGAGGTCACAAAAATCACGACAATCAGAATAATCGTTCCTCGGCCTAAAGGCTTCTCTAGCCGGGAAAACTTTGCCGCATATTTGATCAAGCTGCGACTGGTTTGAGCCCAATTAGTTTCTTGGGCTGACTATGAGTTTGATAGCTGTCCGTTCCTGGCCATCTATTGTGATGTCAGTAAACGCTGGAACACAAACAAGATCGACTCCGCTTGGCGCAACAAATCCTCGTGCAATTGCCACTGCTTTGATAGCTTGATTTATGGCACCTGCCCCTATGCCCTGAATTTCAGCATAACCTCGTTCTCTGATAACTCCGGCCAGTGCACCAGCAACTGCATTAGGACTTGACTTTGAGGAAACTTTGAGAACTTCAACGGACGTGGTATCTCGGCGATCTACGTTGGCTACTCCCAATCTTATCCCTCCAAAGTAAATTAATTAACTGCGGCAATTGTAAATAACCTATAACTTGAACTACCGAATCTTGGTGTATTTCCATTCTACTGGTAATCCATGTATTTGACAAGGAGAATTTACCCTTAGAAAGCAAATATTGACTTCTTTGGGTAAGATTCAATCATATTGGGACTGTGTCATTCTCTTATTAGTATACGCTCAATTTTTTCAGCTCTGCCGGAAGGGTTAATAGCACATAAAACTGCACATAACTGTCGCTTCCCTTTGGCTGGCTCATGACGAACGGGTAATTGCGTTAGGAACTTCTTAATGATAGTTTTGCGCTTGACCCCGATGACTCCT
>DUTL01000295.1 GCA_012842105.1 Candidatus Fermentithermobacillaceae bacterium
GACTAACCACATTCAGGTGCCCGGTCCTTATTAACTTGCCGGTAATTCTCTTTGGTAATCTATTCCCTATAATCTATTCCCTTTGGGATTCACATTTATTGTATCCCAAATCTACTGTAATTTGAAAGAGGCTGGAATGCTCACTTGCATTGAATATGTTTCGCTTGTTAAGGCCGCTTAACAGGTACAGAATAAGCATACATATCCCAATCCGCTTATCTTATTGCACTTTCTAAATCCCTGCTGACCGGAAGTTGCTTTCTTAATTAGCCATATTCAACAGGAGCCTGAAATGTTTAGGACCGTCCCGAACGTTTCACCGAACGTTTCATCACCGGTTTTTCCGGTGATTCCCGGAAATTGACCGACTAGCCGGGCCGGCCTCTTGGAAATACTCTACTTAGAACCACTGAGGGGGCCATCGCACTGTTTCAACGAGATAAGGATCTTGGCTGGGCAATAGTATTTTCAGCGTTCCTGGTCCTTCTCATTTCATCAATTGGTTGTGCTGTTTTGCAGGTGCCAAGAAAGGATCTTCCCTATCCGGTAGCCCTTGCGAACACAAGCTTTGAAAGACAATTCCTTCGCAACATACTCCATCTCGTGAGATACATATCAATGGCTGCTATGGGTTTGGGGGCTTATGGAATTATAACATGGCCATCTGGGCCGGGAACACCGCGATTGTAGGGCATATTCATCCAATCGCCTGCATCAGGCTGATACGCAAGCTGTTGCACACAGGCCATTCCATCACCCATCCTCCATAAAGGCGTCCAGTGAAACAATTAGGGCCGTCCCCAATGTTTCATCATACAGCTACATGAGCCGCTTGAGTTTCGGGTTATGTGTAATCCCCGGAATCCGCCCTCGCTTGGCAATGGGCTTGCCTTCAATTTCTTTTATGTCCATAGTCATATTAATTGGCCGGGCTGCAGATATGTAGCTTCCAACGCCAAAAGCATCGGCCCCAACAGCTGACAGCTGGCCCATCCTTTCAGGAGTCAAACCGCCTGAAACAAAAATTTTGACATGGTTGAACCCGGCCATATCCAAACGCGCCCTTACCTCTTTTACCAGATCGTCAGTGACACCGCCGCGCTCAGCAGGGGTATCAAGACGAACTCCGCCCATCTCGGGCCCTAGAATGTCGGCTACCCGCAGTGCCTCTTCGCATTCATCCTTAAACGTGTCTACCAGAATTGTCCTGGGAGCGTCTTCAGGCATATGTGTGTTATAAGCCACAGCCGCCTTTACAGTGTCACCGATAATCAGAACAAGGGAATGAGGTATGGTCCCGGCAGGTTCAAGCCCCATGAACTTGGCACCCAGTATGCAAGCAGCGCCGTTGGCTCCTCCTACCACTGCAGCCCTCTCCATAACAGGAGCGACTGCCGGGTGAATATGCCTGGCACCGAAGCAGAAGAAAGGCAAACCGTTGGCTGCTTGTTTGCACTCATCGGCTCTGGTTGCCCAGGCTGACGAACTAGCCAGAATTCCAAGCAAAGCTGTCTCGTACGGGCCAAAGAGGGAGTACGGGCCAGTAATTCTCAGAACCGGGTCTTTTGCATCAAAAGTGTCTCCTTCTTCAATTCCCCAAACCTCCAGGGGCAATCCTTGAAGCAAATACAAACATTCCGGCATGCCGGCCAATATTCCTGGGCGGCTTGGAAAGATCTCTGCAGTTACGGTCGTATCTGCCTTGCCTTCCCGGGCCAAAATCTCAAGAGTCCTTACGAAATAGACGTCCGCTGTGGCACCAGAGAGAATTTCCTCATGTGTGGCAGAATACAGCCTGTTGTGTTCGGGAACATAGTCTTTTACATCTTTATCTGTGCGAAACATGATCTTGCTGTTTTCTGGCATTGTAATCTCCTTCCCACCCTAACCGGGCCGCTTTGTACAGGGCTTGAACTTCTTTCTCTGTGAGATAGCGCCACTTGCCCTTATCCAACCCAAAAAGGGCAAGCGGGCCTATTCTGGTCCTCACCAACCGTCTCACTCTGTATCCTACGGCTTTACACAGTTGTTTTACCAGGTGCTTCTGGCCTTCGTGAACCCCTACAAGAATCCGCAAAGAACCGCCTTGGCTATCCAAAAACTTTGCATAATCAGCATACACTTTTTTGCCTTCTACGATTATACCTGAAAGAAGCTTTATAATCTTCCGGTCGTCTTTTTTGCCTGATACCTCCACAACGTATTCTTTGATAACATTGTGTTTCGGGTGCGTGAGAAGGTAGGCCAGGGCCCCGTCATTGGTAAGAATCAGCAAGCCTTCAGAGTCCTGATCCAAGCGCCCCACCGGGAAAACCCTTTGGACAACGTCTGGGATGAGTGACAGCACAATAGCCCTGCCGAAAGGATCAGAGCAGGTAGACAGGTATCCTTCCGGTTTGTGAAGCATTACATAGACAAGTTCCTCTTTTTGCTTGATGGGTTTGTTGTCTACAAGGATCTCATCTTTTCCCAGGGTTATTCTCTGCCCAAGCACAGCCAACCGTCCATTTACGGTTACCCTTCCCTGCTCAATAAGCTCATCAGCATGGCGCCTTGACGCCACGCCTGCCTGCGCAATAAACTTTGAAAGCCTCTGGGTGCCTTTGTTGCCATCTGTGCGATTCAAGCCGGCCAATCAATCCCTCCGAATTCACGATCAGTCCAGGAACCTTTTCAGCCACGATTGAAGCTTGCCCGGCCCTTCCAATATTATATCCGTACATGGAACCCTGGTAAGATTGGTAATATCGCCAAGGAAACTCTCAGGAGGTACATAAGTGGCTATGTATTTGCCCGCTCCTGATCGCAATGGTATATACGGATTGACAGTGGCCCCCAACAGGGCCATTGAGCCAAGCACGCCAGTTTTCAACCCGGCCTCGTAAAGAATGTGGAAAACCCTTTCCCACTGCAAAACATCGCCTGAGAGCAAGAGCATAATAGGGTGATCAAAAATGAAGGAGACAGATGCAACATGGCCAGGCCCGCCACTTCGATTTAAGCCCATCTCATTAAGCGCTTCAAGCAGCACCAACGGGTTGATAATACCTGCAACATAAACAGTACGGGGTTTTCTGGTTCCGTTGAGGCGCCAGGCCAGTTCCTGGCCCTGCCCCGGGAGAAACAGCCCGCCGGATACATTAAGCACACCGTCGCCAATTACCTTGTTGCCGCCGGTACATACATCCTTCATCACAGGTAAACGCATGATTGTATCAATTGCATTTATCTCCCTGGCAATCCGGTGGGAATCCCGGCTCCTTGCAGCCCCTGTTGCAAGGATTAGCGAATCCGCTACTACCATGGGAGATATCCGGGAAAAGGCACCATCCAGCAATACGATAGAGTCTTCCGGAGCAAGCGCTGCCACTGAAGCAAGATCCCTTGTGCTTGCCGGCCCGGCCAGTACTACTCTTCCCGGCGAGGTGACTCTGCCCAGAAAGATACGGCCTAACGCACACCTAACCCCTGTATCTTTCAAATCGTCAAACCGTGCAGGCGACGATTGCAAAAGGGGCAGCGCGCTTGCCACTACCGCTCCCTCGGGCACAAATACCCGCGGTTTCGGAAGCCCTGTCAGGTTATCGAAATCCTCACCGTCATAACCTATACCGGTGATGAAAAGTTTCTTGCGTCTTTCATCAAAGAATCGTATTGCTTCCAGCAGTGTGGTAGTCTTGCCGGTGTTTTTTGCAGTACCCGCAATTCCTACAACCTTCATACCATTTCATCCACCATCTCCGGAACAAGCCGGCCGTACCCGGCAGCATGAGACATGGCCGCCTGCCCCCTCAAACTGCCGCCTGGTATGCCGGAATCTGATTCATTCTACTCTACTGCTTCAAGCTAACCGTGCCCTTGCCTGACCTACCCGGGTAAGCTCCATCTTCTCTATCTCCAAGGAGCCCTTCGTAGAGGGATGACACAAAATCGCCACGGGCAGCGATTTGCCTGAGCACTGCCGCAATGGCTTCCCTGAGCTCATGTGCGATTGCTTCAGCTTTGGGGGTAGGAGAGATACCGCCATTGCCGAAAAATCTGAGCGCCGCACCGGTGGCTTTGAGAGTATCTATCCGCGAAGGAGCTGTGATCGGGCCTCCTGCATAGGCCTCGTCTGAAGAAGCAATGGTTACAGCCGCTGCACCGCAATCCAGGGCGAGAGCTGCATGAAGAGCTGTCATTACAGAAGACTGAGACCTATCCTGAGTTTGTGTAAGAAAGCCCACAGGCGCACCGGGCCAAATAGGAGCGTCTATGATAGAAAACAGCACCTTCATCTTAGCTACGTTAAAATCAACAAAGTTGTGCTCGGTAAAACCTGTAATCATACCTTCCGGGGAATTGGCAAACAGAGGCTGCAACAGAGGGCGCCCTCCCAACAGAACTCCTGCTGTAACAACTACCAGCATTCCTGCAAAAGCTTTTGCTGCGGGAACTCCGCAAAGTTCCTCGTTGGTTACCACATCGTAAGGCAAATTGTACCTGGCAGCAAGTTTCATCGCTTCGACTCCATCCACAGCCAACCGCTCAGGATCAGTCCCTGCGCCCAAACTACCGTACACAATGTTGATTTTCGTCAGGTCAGCTCCTGCAAGATGAGCCAGCACTACTGTTTCCGGCGTATTGAGCCCTCTGTGAGCCCTTACCTGCCACATGGTACCGGGAATGAGCCCGTTTTTTATGAGCCCAAGGTTATCCAGCGTAAGCACGGTTCCATCGTGTTCGTGGCTCCATGCCTGCTCCAGTAGGCCTTCGTTCCTGGCTCCCCATGATGGGTCAAAATGAATTACCCCTTTGGCGCCCCAGGCTGTGCTCAGGTAGATATGGTAAGCATCCATGACCGGACACCCGGTTCCGTATTGGACAAACACGTTCCGATCATTGAGTATGTCCTGAGACCGGGGGAATGCCGGACTACCGGCTTTTCTCGACAATGATTGGATTTCGCCGGCCTCTTTTTGGGTGATTGGCCTTGTATGAGATACAGGCTTGCCTGTGCAGTACCACTGTTTCACCTCACCTGATGAGAGCGAAGCGTATTGACTGCGTAGTTTTTGGCCGTAGCCAGGACTGCAGCCCCTTTCAGCTTCCATTGCAGTTCTCAAATGCGCCCTCTCAACGCCAGGGCTTGTCCGTTTGTTTGCCCAGCATATCAGCTGCCGGGCTATGCCGGTACACAAAGAGCCGATCTCACTGTCAAGAAACTTATATGTAAACCCGGCTGTGAGATCAACTTTGGTTTGCTGCCTGCTTCCGTTTGACAGGTCAACGTCCTCTCCTTCTACATAGGCCACTGCAACCTCGACAGGGGTATCCGGGCCGAAACCTGCATCAAACCCCAGTTCCTGTGCAATTTCCGGCTTCATGCTCAAACCGCCGGCCACAAGTTTGGCTCTTTCTCTCAACCCTGCGGCATCGCACAGGTCGACAAACCTGGCAAGAAGCTCAGAAGTGCCATAGCTTAATGCGCGGCTTATCATGACAAAATCAGGGTCCTCACTCTTTGCACGTGACACAATCTCTTCAGGGGACAGATCAGGCGGGAGTAAGGTGACATTGTGACCTTTATCAACAAGTTTTCTGCGGATTAGTTTGAGGCCTACGTCATGAACCGGGTCAAGCGGGGCCAGAACCACTTTGCGGGGCCTGGCCGGGTTAATATGTTCTTGCTCCACGTTACTCCACCTCCAGGCCGTACCACCGGTAATCTGCCGAAGGCCGGTATACATAACCTCTTAACCTTATTCTTACGCCCGGACCCCCCATTTCGCAAAACACAACGTCGGCATCTTCAAACCCGAGTTCCGCCATGAGCCTTAGGCCAAGTGCTTTCCCTTCTTCAAGGTCGTTGCATAACATGAAAGTTTCAACGTCGCACCCATCAAGGATCCGGTGCTTGACTGACATCTTCCCGTCCCCCTTAAGGTTTTGCTATCTCTGCCCAGTACTTATCAACGTCTCTGATAACCCCGGCAATATGCCGCGTCATGGCTCTTCTCGCGCCCTCTTTATCTCTCCTGGCTATCTGAACCAAAATGCGCTTGTGGTCTTCGACCATCTTAGAGCCCACTTTAGACCGAATATACTCAAGGGCCTGGCCTATCTGGGGATTGTGGTGAATTACGTCAAGAGCGCTTATGAGCACTCTGTTCCTGCCGGCCTCGGCCAGAGCGCGATGAAACTCTGCGTCTTTGTCAACGCCGGACCATCCTGCACTAAGGAGTTCTTCGTGCTCCTCAATTATTCTCTCAAGCCTACTTAGATCTTGCTTGGTCACATTCTGGGCCGCCAGGTAAGCGGTTTCGCTTTCAATTGCCCTGCGGGCAATCAATGCATCTATGAGATGCTGGCGGCCGCGGATTGTAAGGCTTTCCTCGAAAGCAGTATGTGATTTCCTTCTTGCCTGGGCATCCAGCCAATCCTGAAGAACTGCCTGTCCGCGGGGAGTGATAACCCTGCCAACGTTGCCCTCAGTGCGCGCATGGCCATTGTCCTCCAGTGATTTCAAAAGCCTTCCTGCAGTTGCCTTGGATAGAATCAGGCCCTTTTTCTGCAGTAGCCTGCAAAGCCGCCAGGCGCCGATGGGCCTGGATGATTCGCCGACAGTTTCAAGAGCTCTGAAATAGGCTTCTTTCGACCTAACGCTCAGAAACATCACCCCTCTCACAGTTACTGGGTTTGCTAATAAGACGCCTCATTTCGAGCAAACAGTCTTTCTCAACTTACTGTTTGACCAAAGCGATAACTTCTACTTCAACCGAACAGTTGAGGGGAAGCGCTGTTACACCAATGGCCGACCTTGCGTGCTTACCCTTGTCGCCGAAAACCTCCACAAACAGGTCAGAAGCTCCGTTAATCACTTTCGGGGCATCGGTAAAATCAGGGGAGGATGCCACAAAACCTGTTACCTTGACTATGCGTTCTACATTATCCAAAGAACCTGCAACACTCTTGATAGCAGCCATAGCATTAAGGGCACATTGTTTTGCTTCTTCGTATGCTTCTTCCAAGGTGACCTCATTGCCTACTTTGCCTGCAACCTTTAGTTTTCCGTCTCTAAACGGAGTCTGGCCTGAAACGTAGACCCAATTGCCTGCCTTTACCGCAGGGACATAAGATGCAACCGGTGCCGGAACTTGTGGAAGGGACAGCCCTAGTTTGGTTAATTTCTCTTCGATTTTCATGATATGTACCCCCTAGTTGGTCACAAAAATGTAATATAGGCTGAGATTTGCCTCATCAGTGATGAAGTAGTCATCATGATAATATCATCCAAATATTTTACATACAACAGCAAGTTCCTTAGCAGTCCGTCACCGGGGCTGCCCATCTCTGAGAAGCCGCGTTCCGTTGGCAATCACCGGAAGTATGCTTGCTTCAGGGCGGTGCATCGTTGAGCCCGAAGGCTCATCCTTTCATCTCACCTGCTTTGCCTGGGCCGAACTTTCGTTGTGGCAAACTCGTCTATATTATATAAACATATAGATGGGCAATAGCGGAAAAATCGCATGCCTTGTTCCGGCATTGTTTCAAACGTTTTTCGAGGCCGCATAGGCCGCAGCCTCTGCAAAGCAGAGGGCCAGTGTTCCAAAACGGTTTGAACCAGCGGAAACATGAGGAGGGCTAGGCCTGTTTGACTACTATAACCGTTAAATCACCATGGGTTGTGGCGCTTGTGGTTGCAGGGATAGTCGCATACTTTTTGTACCTCGAAAACACCTGCCTTCAAGTGACCAAATATGAAATCAGCTGCTGTAACTTGCCTCAGGATTTCGACGGGTTCAAAATAGCCCTGGTTTCAGATCTTCACGGCAACAAATTTGGAGACGCACAGTCAGGACTTGTATCCGCCATAAGTGAGTTTGAGCCAGACATAATAGCTATTGCCGGCGATCTGGTTGATGAAAGGGATTTCACCCTGGCTCCTGCGCTTTCACTTCTTGAAGGGATTCACGGTTTGGCGCCGGCCTACTATGTATGCGGTAATCATGAGGTATGTTCAGGCAATCTTCACTCCATTCAAACCCAATTGGAACGCTTTGGAGTCCATGCATTGAGAAACCAGGCGATCAGCTTCACCAGAGGGAATAGCAAACTTGCAGTAGCGGGCCTTGATGACCCTTTGAACTTTGAAACACGGTTCGGCCAGCAAAAGAGGCACGTAGGCCAGATCCTGTCCCAGATCACAAGCCATGTGGCAGGTGCAACTTTCACAATTCTCCTTTCCCATAGGCCCGAGTTCATAGATACTTACGCAGCTCATGACATAAGCCTGGTACTGTCGGGCCATGCTCACGGAGGGCTTGTCCGCCTGCCTGGAATAGGTGGGCTCATAGCGCCCGGGCAGGGGCTTATGCCTCGCTACACTAACGGAGTATATGCAAGCGGCAACACTGTGATGGTCGTAAGCAGGGGCCTTGGAAACAGCGGGGCGCTTCAGGTAAGAATCTTCAACCGCCCTGAACTTGTTCTGATTACTCTGAGAGCAAATGATGAGCTTAGCTTCCAAACACCATAAGCCTCCAGATTGTAAACCCTGTCACAAAGCCGATCAAATCCCCAATCAAGCAGGCCGGCAATGCGTGCTTTGACTTTCGTATGCCTACCGATCCAAAGTAAAGGGTTACTACGTAAAAGGTTGTATCAGTTGCGCCCTGCAAGATTGATGCAAGAAGGCCCGTTGAAGTATCGGGCCCGTGAATGCGCAATATGTCCCCGGTTATGGCAAGAGATCCGCTGCCGCTTATGGGCCTGGTGATTATCAGCGGGAGAACTTCAGCCGGTATTCCCAGAGGTTTGAGGAAACGGCTTAGATACCTGGATACAAGTTCCAACGCTCCTGAACCTCTGAAACACGAAATACCTACGAATATTGCAACCAGGTATGGAAGTGTGCCGGTAACCACTCTCAACCCTTCTTCGGCGCCTTTCACAAACGTCTCATAAACTCGCACTCCCTTAGCCCAAGCATATAGCGGTACTCCAATAAGAATCACCGGAAAAGCATACACTCCCAGGTTTGCCAGGAAGAACATCATACCTGTTTACCCCCTCGTTTTCCAAGTAGATGCAGACACGTTCGGGACGGTCCTAAACGTTTCATTCAAATGAAACGTTTAGGACCGTCCCCGATGTATCAACTTGTGAGCCAGTAGGCCTGCGCCAGTTGCTGCTAATCCGGCTACAGCGGTTGGGCCCGCAACTATAGCCGGGCTTTGTGAGCCTAGAGCTGCCCTAAGCGCTATGACTCCCGATGGGAAAATACAAAAGCCTGCTGCGCTAATTACAACCAAAGTGATCATCGAATGGATTGCCCTGTCGCTTTCACCGTGAACTTGCTTTATCTCGGCCATGGCCTTGAGGCCAA
>DUTL01000296.1 GCA_012842105.1 Candidatus Fermentithermobacillaceae bacterium
CAGATGGCCGGCTTGAAGCCGAAATCGATTCTAAGGCCTATCCGGTATATACTACAGGTTGTGATACTGCAGTTGTCACAATCAGGGGAATTGAAAATCACATCCGGTTCTTGTTTGAACCAGGCGGGGACGTATGGGCATTAAGGTACGGGTCCAGAATTATTCTGAAATCGAAAGAGCGGAATTCTGATGAGTCAAGGGGGATGGCAGATGAATAGGGTGAAGGTTGTGACCGATAGCGCTTCAGGTCTTCCCAAGGATATCGAGAAGGAATACGAAATCATTGTAGTGCCCATCCCCATCCAGGTAGGGGAGCAATCATACAAAGAAAACGTTGATCTTTCCGCAGAGAAATTCTACCGGCGGTTAGACGGCAACGTGATGCCGAAGACCTCCAGTCCGTCTCCGGGCGATTTCATCGAAGCCTACAGGCGATTGGCAAAGGTAGCCAGTGAGGTTATCTCGATTCACGTTACTGCAAAGGGAAGCGGAACGTGCCAGGCGGCGAAAGTTGCGGCAGATTCCATGGCTGAAGAAATTAATGTATGTGTTTATGACTCCAATACGGTTTCCATGGGAGCGGGATTCCTGAGCATTGAAGCTGCCAAGGCTGCATTTGAAGGCCTTGATCTTGACCAGATCAAGGAACGGCTTGATACCCTTAAGCATAAAATTCGGGCGTTCGTGGCAATACCAACCCTTAAGTACCTTCAGAAGAGTGGAAGGCTCAGCCACGGGCAGGCGATATTTGGATCTATCCTGTCTATAAAGCCTGTTATCGAAGTTAGAGATGGCATACTTGAGGTTGTGGATAGAGTCAGGAGTCATCCCAGGGCGCTTGAAAGGGTAGTGGAGCTGGCTGCAGACGCGGTATCCAGTATTCCGGCCCGTGTTGCAGTAATGCATGCTAACAGTTACGAAGAAGCAATGAAGTTTGCTGAGCAGCTGAAAGAGCGCATCGATATTAGGCAACTCATCATAGCAGAAGTGGGAGCGTCCCTGGCTATTCACGGTGGCCCTGGAATGATCGGGGTTATACTGTTGCCTGATTAACACCCGGATGTTGCGCCTGGTCTGTGATCAGGTGATTATGCCCGGGCAGGCGACAGAATCTTTGCCAGAAACTCGCCGGTTCTTTTGCTAACGGGCGCTGACAGGAGTTGCTCAGGCCGCCCTTCTTCAGTTATTTGCCCGTCCACAAGCATGACTATCCTGTCTGAAACGTCACGTGCAAAGGCAATTTCATGCGTAACTACAAGCATGGTCATCCCTTCGGATGCAAGATTGCGCATAACTTGCAGGACTTCGCCTACAAGTTCGGGGTCCAGGGCTGATGTGGCTTCATCGAACAGCATGATATCAGGTTGCATTGCCAGTGCCCGCGCAATCGCAACACGTTGTTTTTGCCCTCCTGAAAGCCGGCTGGGGTAAACGTTGGCTTTATCAGACAATCCTACTTTGGAAAGGAGCGCGGTTGCCATTTCCATTGCATCCCTTTTGGGGATCTTCTTGACCTGAACGGGCCCTTCGACAATGTTTTCAATGGCAGTCATGTGGGGGAACAGGTTAAAATGCTGAAATACCATTCCCACTCTGGAACGAGCCTGGTTGAGGGAGTTTTCGTCTTCTGGAACCGGGCTTCCGCCAATCCGGACAGTTCCCGAATCCGCTTTCTCCAGGTAATTTACGCAACGAAGCAAAGTGCTCTTTCCGGATCCGCTTGGCCCGATGATGCTGATTACTTCGCCTTTGGCGACTCTGAGGTTGATATCTTTGAGCACTTCCAGTTTTCCGAAGCGTTTACAAACCCCGGCGATGTCAACCATAGGAGTTTCGGACGCAGGGGACTGGGAGAGGTGCATTGTTACCTCGCCGCCACTTGTTGGATCATTTGTGTTCTCTATTGAAGTTGTCTTATTCAGTCTCATTGCAGTAACTTCCTTTCTCCTAATTGCACAAGGAGTGAAAACAACGCGGTCATGCACAGGTATATTGTGGCCACTGTCAAATAGACGGGCC
>DUTL01000297.1 GCA_012842105.1 Candidatus Fermentithermobacillaceae bacterium
AGGCTGCGGGTTCATATTTCTCCACGCTCTTCGAAGGTTACTGCTGGTAGCCCACAACCGGTGCTAAAGCCTCCAGATTCGTTGTTTGGAAAGCTATTCTCCAATGTTGGATTCGCGAAAACATCCGCGGAGGGGCAAATCGCTGCAAACTCTTCAGCACTATTTCTTCTTGTTATCCCTACGATATTGTTGGGGAGATTCCAGTTTGCTCGACAGATTGATAAAATACTGGTAGCCCTTTCTTCTGCCTCAAATGTTGGCCACACCTAATATGATGAACTTGTCATGCAAGGCGTAATCGTCTCTGAAACTGCTGGGCGTCGGTCCGAAGAACCTGACAAACAAAGAGAAGGCAGTTCTGGTCGGCGCCCTGAAAAATGAGCACTCGTTAAAGAGTTGCTAGACTGCCTGGGAATGGCACGCAGCAGTTATTTCTATCACCGCGGACTGGCCTTACTTCCGGATAAGTACGAGAAACTAAGACAGCGCATTAGAGAACTATTTGAAGAAAACAAGAAAACGTATGGCTACCGGAGAATCCATGCCCTGCTTGCACAAGAAAACACACATATTTCCGAAAAGGTAGTACGGCGCATTATGTTTGAGTCCGATTTAGTGGTTATCGGGAAGAAAAGGCGCAGGTACAGCTCGTATCAAGGAGAGAAAGTGCCTGCAGCGGATAATCTTATCGAGCGTAATTTTCATGCAGACGCACCCAATGTGAAATGGCTCACCGACATCACAGAATTTGCGATACCTGCCGGGAAGATATACCTTTCTCCTATCATCGATTGCTTTGATGGTTTAATTGTAAGCTGGGCTATCGGGACAAGCCCCAATGCTAAAATGGTTAATAGCATGCTTGACCAGGCAACAAAGACTCTAAAAGGTGGAGAACATCCACTGGTGCATTCAGACCGTGGTACTCATTATCGATGGCCTGGGTGGATATCGCGTATGCTTAAAGCCGGTCTTACGCAATCGATGTCCAAAAAAGGCTGCCCACCTGACAATGCCGCTTGTGAGGGGTTTTTCGGTAGGGTAAAGAATGAGATGTTTTACAACAGGTCTTGGGCAGGGGTCAGCATAAATAGATTCATTGATATTCTTCACAGATACTTGGTTTGGTACAATGAGACAAGGATTAAGATGTCGTTGGGTGCAAAGAGTCCACTGCAGTACAGGAGAAGTCTTGGGTTGGCGGCTTAAAGAGTCCAAGAAAACGTCCGCACCCCCATATGCGGCAATATTGTAGACGTTTTACATGGAGGCAAAGGCAAGCTAGTCTGTTGCGGGAAACCAATGACCCTACTAAACGAAAAGACTTCGGCTGACGAAGGGCTGGAGAAACACGTGCCTGTGGTTGAAGAAGGCCAGGTATTTGCGGTCAAAGTAGGAGAAACCGAGCACCCTATGACAGAAGCACACCACATTGAATGGATAGAAGTGAAGGAAGGCAACGGGAATGTGCAAGTCAAATTCCTCAACCCAAACGAGAAACCAGTTGCACAGTTCAATCTTTCGGGTAAACCCATCAAAGTGAGATCGTACTGCAACCTTCACGGCCTTTGGAAGAATTAAGCCACCGGTTACAGCAATTACTGTAGTTGTTTGGGACAGTCAATCGAAACCGCTCCACCGTCGGCTGGAGCGGTTGTGTTGTTCATCGTAACGCAATCAACCTGTATGATTTTC
>DUTL01000298.1 GCA_012842105.1 Candidatus Fermentithermobacillaceae bacterium
GCCGACTTCATAGAAGGAACTTACAATGATTACCTTGAAGGCCTTGCCGGTTCGGCACAGGATCCTGAGTTTCAATTGTCTGGCGGAAATTTCAGTGAAAAATGGACAGCTGTTGTGAGCAACCTGGGGATTGAGGCACAGAGGGTTGAAAGCGGCCTCGATACTCAGGAATTGTTGGTCAAGGAGCTGGCCAACAGGAAGGATTCCATTAGCGGAGTATCTCTGGACGAAGAAATTACCAACTTAATACGGGAACAGCATGCTTTCAACGCAGCCAGCAGAGTGATCACCATTGCAGATGAAATGCTTGACACTATCATTAACAGAATGGGCCTTGGGGGCCGTTAATGAGAGCAGCTGAGGGACTGGGGGTAGGTGCCTGTGCGTGTGACGGATCAGTCAATCGAGCGAAATTTTCTTTATAACATATTCAAAGGCGAGAAGAGACTTGGAAAACTGCAAGATCAGGCTTCTTCAGGCCGCGTAATTACACGGCCTCAGGATGATCCAATAGGGACAGGAAGGTCCATATCTTTACGCCATGATCTTTCTGTGACCAAGCAGTACATGCGGAATATTGACAAAGCCAGGGTTTGGATGGAGCAAACTGAACAAGCGCTTTCACACCTTACCAACGTGCTTTCAAGAGCTCATGAGCTTGGCCTGTATGGGGCTACCGGGACTACTCCCTCCGATGCAAAGACAGCCATTGCTGCAGAGATTAGGCAGCTGAGGGAAGAGGTCTGCAGCATTTTGGACACCGCCGTTGATGGGAGAAAGCTGCTGACGGGGACTATGCCTGAGTGGAGGTTGTCAGATGATGTTACTGTTGCCGCCAAAGATTTGACGGTGACGGGCTTGCCGGCACTAGTAGGCACATTGGAGCAACTTGTTGACGGGCTCGAATCTGATGAAAACGACATAGAGGAAGCTATGGCCAATTTGGACAATGCCATAAACCAGGTACTGGCTGAACGGGCAGAGAACGGCGCAAAACTTCGAAGGCTTGACATTCTCAACGAAAAGGCAGTTAGCCTTGATATCGAATACCAAAGGCTCCTTTCCAATGTTGAGGATGTGGATCTTATCGAGGTTATTGTAAGGCTGAAGTCACAAGAAGCAGCCTACCAGGCTGCACTGGCGGCAGGCGCAAGGCTGATCCAACCGAGCCTTCTTGAACACCTGAGGTAAAGGGTGAAATTAGGCCTTAAACTCTGTGCTTTGCGCCGGTAACAGGAGGGATTCATGTGGAAGTTCCCACAAAACGTTTCGGGGTAATCAAAGTAGATGAAGGCCATATCTTGCATTTTCCGGAAGGGCTCATTGGGTTTCCTGACTACAGGGAGTTTATCGTTATGGATTTGGATAAGGGCGGGTTTCTTAAGTGGCTACAGTCTCTGGATGACGAATCGTTAGGTTTTGTGATTATTGATCCCCGGGTACCGTTTAGCGACTATGACCCTGTATTTGCTCCGCGGGATCTTGAATCGCTCGAGGCTTCACACCCGGAGGAATTGGTATTGCTGTCTGTAGTCACAGTGCCTCAAGATGTTAAGCAGATGACGGTGAACCTTCTGGCCCCTCTTGTGGTTAACCCTGTAAAACGCCTTGGCAAACAGGTCATTACTACTGACCCCAGGTATACTGCAAGGCACCTTGTGTTTTTGCCGCTCCGAAACCTGATGAAAAGGACGGGCTGATATGCTTGTTTTATCAAGACGCGTAGGCGAGGCCATTGTAATTGGCGATGATATCGTCATTCGTATTACAGAGGTAAGGGGCCGGAGTTCCAGGGCTTTGGTTAGGTTAGGCATTGAAGCTCCTGCGGGTACCAAGATTTTGCGTGAAGAAGTTGAAATCGAAGTGGCCAGGGAGATGATGCAGGCAAAGGACCCGGCTCTGAATATACATGGCCTGGAAAATGAACTAATTGAAGGGGTTTGACTAAACTGCACCCATGATTGTTTCGATTAGCTATCTGATTGGAATTACCGGCGCCGCCGACATCCGCTTGCATCCGGCTATGGCGGATCAGGCGCCACAGCCCAAACCAGCGGAGACCGAACACAATTTGGTGAGGTGGTCTACTTGAGTTCTCCCATTAGTTTGAATGTTACAGGGCTGGATACTGAAACATTGATTCAGGAACTGATGAAACTTGAAAAGCAACCAGTGGTAGCCCTTGAAGCTAAGCAGAGGATGATAGCTGATAGGAAGGCTGCCTGGAACGCCCTCAAAGGGAAAATAGACTCGCTTATGTCGAAAATAAGGCCACTATTGGGACAGGCGGTTTACGACGCAAAGGTGGCCAAGACATCTGACCCGGCTGTGATTTCCGCTACTGCATTCCGGGCGGCTATGCCCGGGAATTATGATGTTGAAGTACTCAACCTGGCGAAAGCTCATACGCTTCAATCACGCAGTTTCACCCAACTCCCAGATGAGGCCCTGGGGTTTTCAGGGAAGTTGGTTCTCAGCGTAGGCGGGGCTGTAGGGGAGATCATTATCCAGGGCGGAGAGAATCCCGACAGCCTCAACTCAGTTGCGGCAAAAATCAACAGCATAGAGGGTTTGGGCATTACAGCATCGGTGCTTGAGGTTGTGCCTTCAGAGTACCGGCTTGTGTTGGCTGCCGCATCTACCGGCCAGGCGATTTCTGTTGAGGACGAAGGTTCTGCTCTTGGACTGGCTACCGTAGAAGGACGGGAGCCTGCCAAAGCAATGTTCAGGATAAACGGTATTACGTTCGAAAGAGACTCGAACGATATATCCGACGCTGTTCCTGGAGTGTCTTTCAACCTTCTAAAAGCCGGGGCTGCTTCTGTTACAGTGAGTTATGACGATGATGCATTGGTTAAGACAGTTAACGAACTCATAAATGAATATAACAGCCTCTTGGATATAGCGGCCAAATATAATTCGTGGGACAGCGATACCAGAAAAGCCGGTTTGCTGTTTGGCGATCCGTTGCTTCAGAGGCTGCTGAGCCAGATCCGGACCACAATATTCAGCGATATCTCAGGCAGGTTCCCCGGGTTCAGGTTCGTAGGCGCCGTAGGAATCAGCACAGGCAGCATAGGCTCGTATTCAAGGGATGGCAAGTTGTCCCTGGATGAGTCAAAATTCCGGGAGGCGTTGGCTGAAAACAGGGATGCTGTGGCGTCACTCCTGGGAGAAGATGAGGCCGGTTCTGAAGGGGTTCTGGCTAACCTGCGACAGGTACTGCAAATGTATGTCGCCCATGACGGCTTTCTGCCTTTGAGAGACGCCCAACTCGAATCCCAGGATAAAGATATATCCCGTCAGATCGAGAACCTGGAAAGGCGGCTGCAAATTCGTCTCATGAACCTAAGAAGGCAATTTACCGCCCTCGAAACACTCTTGATGCAGATGAATTCTCAGGGGTTATGGTTAGCCCAGCAAGTGCAAGGCTTGTTTGTGGGAGATTGATATTGAAAGACCGGGTGATTGAATTTGTTGAATGCGGCTAATGTGGCCAACAGGGAGAGGGCGCTGAACACTTACAGGCAATCCAGGGTAGAAACTGCGTCTCCCGCTGAACTTGTCCTTACGCTGTTCAATGTATGTCTCAGGAACATGAAGGAAGCGATGAATTGCATTGCGGAACAAGACTATACCGGGGCTAATGCTAATCTTTTGCGCGCTCAGGACATTACAGATGAGTTAAGGGGAGCTTTGGATTTGAGTACAGGGAACC
>DUTL01000299.1 GCA_012842105.1 Candidatus Fermentithermobacillaceae bacterium
CTGGCCTATAAGCCCGTCTTGCTTGAGTTCCAAATTGTATTTTAGGTTTTTTGCAGCGTTTCGCATGTACCTGGCAGATGTAACTGAAAGATACCTGTCGTGAATAAGAGGTGTATGTATGGCCTCTGTCAGCATGCCCACAAGATGAATGGTTTGGCCTGTCAATACTGAAACCAGGTTGAAACTGCTGTCAAGAACATGGGCAGAGAAAATATCGCCTTTCTTGTGTACTGTAGGCGGCATATATTTTATGGGGCACCCGGGAAATACCTCGCGCACCAAAAGCGCCATTGCCAGTTCATAGCAAAGGCTGTCCTCGATAGAAGGATCAATTTCAAATGCATGGCCCAGCCCTATGAGTTCATCTTTGAGCCCGGCTTTCTTTGCAAAATGGTAGTTCATGAATTGAGATGCGAGCACCGACGGGCCTGCATCGAAAGCATCTACAGTTGTCAAGTAGTTGTCCTCGCCTGTGTTTATGATAATTCCTGCGTAGGCATTTATCATCCGTGAGAAATTCTGGTCAACGAAAGTGCGTTCCATGTTTATGTCCCTGAAGAGTATGCCGTACATTGCATCGTTAAGCATCATGTCAAGCCTTTCAACGGCACCCATGTACGCAATCTCCGGCATGCAAAGCCCCGAGCAGTAGTTCACCAACCTCACATAACGCCCTAGTTTTTGTGATTCTTCGTCAAGCGCCTTGCGCATGAGTTTGAAATTTGCCTGTGTAGCGTATGTGCCTCCGAAACCCTCAACAGTAATCCCGTGAGGTACATAATCCAGGAGGCTCTGGCCGGTTGAACGTATCACAGCTATAACATCAGCTCCCTGAGACGCTGCCATTCTTGCTTGAACAGCATCTTCATGGATGTTTCCTGTGGCACATATCACATAAAGCCAGGGTTTGTCTTTGACAGGGAGCACCTCCAGCAGAGTTTCCCGCTCAGCTCGCCTTGCTCTTACCTTGGCCAAAGATTCACGGCAGATCTCCTCTGCCATGGCAACGGCCGCTTCCCTGCCTTTCCAGTCTAGAGCGGAAATATCCAGCTTGCCGCGCGACACCATTTCACCGATTTCCCTGGGCGTTTCACCCAGTGCAAGGCACGCATTTGCCAGGTGAATGGCTACCCCGTCGTGGATTTTACCCTTTTCAACCAGGTGGTTTACCAAGACGTTAGCAAGGGGCACGCCTTGCTGGCTTATGCCGTCGACGCCTGAGAACCTAGCAACGGTTCTTTCAATTGCCACAGTACTTAAAGAAGAGAGTTCTTCAATAACCCGGGACGTGATATTCTCTGAAAGCTCGTGGCACCTGTCTACGGTTCTTGCATCTATACTGAGTTTTAGCATCTGATTCAGGTTTCACCTCACCGGTACTTGGGCCGGCATCTACTGGTTAGGGAACAGCGCCCGGTTAACCAGTAGCACCGGGCCAATGATTAAATTTTCTGTTATTCACCTGGGCCATGGAATTCTTGGGCTTTTCTGATGATATCTTTGCTAAGCCCCAGCGCTTTAGCCACAAGCAGCGCATCCTGGGGCGTTGGGGTATCCGGCCCCACTTTCTGCAGCGTGTAATCCATGTGCCGGTAGAGCCAATCTATGCCGTCAGTTCCATCTGCCCATGCCTGGCCTGCATCTCCAAGGTCCAAAGACTCAGCCACCAGGCCCTTTACCTGCCAGTGGGGTACACTGAGCATTGCTGCAAGCCCGTGGTAATGGGTAGTGGCAATCACTGTGGAGCCGGCTGTGTCATTTTCCAGGTAGTGCAGCAAAAGCGCGGCGTACAACGCAAGCCCCTGTGAAGGGTTCGTACCCCGCCCTACTTCATCCAAAAGTACCAAGCCTTTTTCACCCATTCTGGAAAGCGGCCCCTTAAGGTTCACGATCTCTGTGGCAAAACTCGACAGGCCGGGCGCTTCTTCTTCCTGGGGTTGGAAATGTATGAAATCGTACAGGCCAAACCTCATAAGGGTACAAGGGACCATCAGGCCCCACTGGGCCATGGCCACACACAGCCCGACGGTGGCCAGGGCTACTGTTTTTCCGCCCATGTTCGGCCCTGTTATTACTAAAACGATAGAATCTACCTCTATGCTTATGGGTTGGTATCTTCCGCCACGCAATTTGACTTCATCCAGGGTTATGGTATGGCAAGCGTTTTCAAGCATAAGGCGCGGGCCCGGGGTTGAAACTGGGCTCAAACTCGAAACACATAGTTGCCCCGGTTCCTGTTGGTTGCTGCAGGCCACGATCTCAGGCCTGGTGGCATCCATAGATCTTGCCAGTTCTGCCTTGCAAATCAGAAAATCCAGTTCTCCAATGGCCTGTGCAGCCGCTTC
>DUTL01000362.1 GCA_012842105.1 Candidatus Fermentithermobacillaceae bacterium
ACTCCATCGGTTCCAAACAATCTGTGGTGCATGTATTTTGGGAGCCCATGTTCAAAATCCCCGTATTTTAATTGGCCGCGACACGCGTATTTCCGGCGGCATGCTCGAAGGAGCTTTAACAGCTGGGGTTACTTCAGCAGGTGCGGACGCACTCGTTGTGGGTGTGGTGCCTACGCCTGCTGTGGCTTATTTAACAAAAGCGCTGGGATGTACAGCGGGAGTGATGATTTCCGCCTCACACAATCCTGTTGAGGATAATGGAATTAAATTTTTCGGAGCCGATGGTTTTAAACTATCCGATGAGGTAGAAGATGAAATTGAAGCGTTTTTAAGTCATGATGGTGGTTCACGACCTACTGGCGGCAGCTTGGGTCGGGTGATTCTTAAGCAGGATGCTCTAGATTTGTATCTCGATTACTTAGTCCAGCGAGTTTCAGTAGACTTAAGGGATTATCACATTGCTGTGGACTGCGCTAATGGAGCTGCATCCCACTGCACACCGGCTGTGTTGAGGCGTTTAGGAGCTCAAGTTACGGTGATTCATGATGATCCTAACGGGGTCAATATTAACGTTAACTGTGGTTCCACACATCCCAGTCAAATCCAAAATCTCGTACCACAAGTGGGCGCCCATGCAGGAATTGCTCATGACGGAGATGGGGATCGGGTAATTGCAGTGGATGAAAAAGGTAATCTGGTAGATGGGGATCACATCCTTGCCATCTGCGGCCTTCATATGTTGAATCATGGACAGCTGTCCTCTGGTAAAATAGCGGCTACGGTCTACTCCAATGGAGGATTAAAACGGGCGTTTCAGAATGCCGGTGGCGATGTGGTTTTAACAGCTGCCGGGGATCGTTATGTCTTAGAAGCCATGTTAGAACAAGGATTAAGTTTAGGTGGCGAACAATCAGGTCATGTAATTTTCTTAGAGGACAGTACTACGGGTGATGGCATCCTCACCTCTCTTAAGTTATTCCAGGTTATGCACAGTCAAAAAAGACCCTTATCAGAACTAGCGCAGATCATGGAGACTTTTCCTCAGCAGTTGATTAATGTCCGGGTAAACAGCAGATTGGGTTGGGAAACCAATCCTCGTATTCGCAGCGCCATTGCTCATGCTGAAGAGCAGTTGGGTTCTTTAGGACGCTTATTTGTTCGTGCTTCCGGAACCGAACCAGTGATTCGTGTTATGGGCGAACATCCAGACGAAGGCGTGGTGCGCTCCGCAGTTCAGCTGGTTGCAGATGCAATTGAAGCAGAACAGGGAGGAACTGAGCATGTGGATTAAGGGATGTGGAGTGGACCTTGTGGAGATCCATCGGATTCAGAGGGCCATTTTACGTGAGCGCTTTCGAGAAAGGGTGTATACGCCGAGAGAGCGGGAGTATTTAGAGCACAAACACCCTCAATCGTGGGCCGCTCGGTTCGCTGCGAAAGAGGCCGTTATGAAAGCACTGGGAACAGGCTGGCAGCGGGGAGTAGGATTTGATCAAATTGAAATTGTCTCCGATTCGTGGGGTAAGCCCGCTGTCCATCTTACAGGAAAAGCATTAGAATTAGCAGAGGA
>DUTL01000024.1 GCA_012842105.1 Candidatus Fermentithermobacillaceae bacterium
ATGAAAAACAGTTTGCAGAATCTTTGAGTCTTACACATATGACCGGCAGTCGTTTGCTTCAGCCTGCCGGTCTTCTCAGGTTTCGTATTGAACCTGAAAATCACGGTTGAATGCTGAAAATTGGCAAGAAGAAAGGTTCACATATCCAGTATTCCATGCCTTTATCCGCCTGTCTGCTTTCAGCGATTTCGCTTGGCCCTGCTCACTAACCAGGGTATCTGCCTTAGCAGCACTACGAGCACGACACATAACCCAGCCAACACGATGCTGCTGTCAACGCTCCGGGCAAGCATCAGAGTCAGCCCTACAGGGAAAGCCACTATGCCAATTGCAGGAGCCCACTTCCTCCAATAAGCGATTAGAATTCCCAGAATGTATGCAGGCCAGATTTCACCCCACGACAAATTCAAAAGTGCGCCTGTTGCAGTTGCCAACCCCCTGCCGCCCTGAAACCCATAGAACAGGGACCAATTGTGGCCAACTACGGGAGCGCAGGCAGATGCGGCTAGCCACAACCCTTTTAAGTTGAGACACCGCGCCATGACGACGGGTATTGTCCCCTTGCCTATGTCAAAGGCCGCCGTGAAAACTGCCCATTGTGGCCCAACCATCCTCCACACGCCGGCAGCCCCGGGATTGTCTCCCATTTCCCATGGGGTCTTGCCGGTTTGCCTTTTCACAAACCACACTGCCGGCAAAACAGACCCAAGAAGGTATCCCCCGGCAACAGTCAAAACACCCAGAATAACCCCTCCGTCTACGAAAGTTGCCCCATTTGCCTGATAGTGCATAATTGCCATTGTCAAATCCAGCCTGGTTGACTGGCAACCCAGTACTCGAAGGGTATTGCAGCCTGGCGCCATACAATAGGTGCCGCAAGCACTGAGATACCACATCAAACTTGTCTATGTCAGATATATATGTCTGCAACCTTATACCCTACAGGAAATACTGTGCCAATACTGCTGATACTATGCATAGTATCAGCAGTATAGTGCAAATATCACGGATACTGTGCAAACATTTTGGCTATTTCTTCAGGTTCGTTTGTGACAGACAAAGCCAGCATAAGTTTTATTCGAGCTTTTGCACCGCTAAGGTCAGTGGTAACGAATCCGGACTCGGTGATAGTGCCAGGATTGGGGGCGCCACCTGAAAGGCACCTAGTAGTAATAACAACCGGAACATTGCTTTTTACAGCCGATACCAGGCATTCAGTCAGGCCGGGAGGCAAATGGCCGTGCCCCAGGCTCTCTACAACCAGTCCTCTGCTCCTTGCCTCAATTAGCGCCCGGATAGGCCTGGCCCCAGAATCAAGCCCCGCCTTGATTAAGTCTACCGGCGGGACCAAGGCAGTATATTCCACATGCACCCTGTCCAAAGGCTTGACTGTATACTTTACGCCGTGTTTCCCGGCATAGCCAACAGGCCCTACGCCAGGAGACTCAATAGCATCCACAAGCCAGGAATGCACTTTTGTAACCTCTCGTGCAAGGTGAATCCTGTCATTCATTACTACCAGGACCCCATATTCAGCTGATACAGGCTCCAAAGCAACCTTACAGGATTCAACCAGGTTGGCAAGTCCGTCTGGGGATGCTGAGTCAAACTCTCTCATTGAGCCTGTAACCACAATTGGGCCTAAGGGGCCTGCTATCAGGTCCAAGAAGTAAGCAGTCTCCTCAAGAGTGTCTGTTCCATGGGTGATAACGACTCCATTTGCACCATCTTTAAACGACTTTTTCACCTGGGATCCGATGCCCCACAAAAGATCAGTGGTTATTTGGTTTGAACCCTTACGACAGATCTCGTGAACATTGAACTCCGTATCAGGGAAAAACTTCCTTACATGGCTTACCAGTTGTTCGCCTGGTACCATGGGCCCTTCTGACCTTGAAGCTATAGTTCCGCCCGTGGTAATAATATCTAATCTACGTTGCGTCAATTCACTCACCTCTACATCATCGCTAATCAGGCACTTGTCAAAGCTGCTCCTCGGGTTGAAGCCATGTGATTCGGCCTACAAAGCGCCTTGAACCAAACTGCCCTGAAACCAAACTACCCTCAAACCGGACTTGCTCTCATACCAGACTCCAAATCAATCCAAGCCGGCTCCAGATAGATCAAGGTTTTTAATGAGAAACACGACGGCAGAATCTCTGAATGTAAGCGGTACTCGAATCACAAATACATCTGCGGTTTTCTGACTATCGGTACCTGGACATATTCAACAAAGGTTCGGGCTATTCCTTCTTGTCCACATTGCTCCCGTCCCATCCGGTATCTCTCGCCCATCCAGGTTGCTTCTTACCTCGGCTTATGCCTTGCATAACTATCGAAGTCAGTACTTGTCCAATCCCCGTTTTGAAAGCTTCCAGATACTCAGACTTCTCGTCACGCCAATGCCCTCGAACCGAAGTGGCCTGGTGTCCGGACGCAGATCCGGTGTCTGTCACCGGGATCTATAATCTGGTGACAGTATCGCCTTTTCTTATCCGGCCACCTGCAATCACCCTGCAAAACAGGCCTTCTCTTGGCAAGAGGCTTACACCGAGCGTTCGCTGAACTATGCTGGGATGATTGGGGTCTTCATCTTTGCCAACCTGAGTTACCTCCAAGACCACGCCTTCCCCTAACTTAAGCCTGCTACCGGCGCACATGCCGGAAAAATCCATTCCGTCAATCAAAATGTTCTCTGCAAAATCACCTGGGCCGGCATTTAGCTGATGCTCCTTATTAGCTTTTTGAACGCTGCCCCAGTTAAGGCATGTGACTTGCCGACCCCAGTCTCCTGCATGGCCGTCGTTCTCTATTCCGTAATTCGCTATAAGATTAGCTTCTGGAACTTCCTCTTTGAGCTGGCCTCTTTCAGAACTGATCGATATGGCATATACAAAACCTTTGCCCACTTAAACATCTCTCCTGTCACAATCATGGTTGGTTCACAAACATATCTCCCGCGGCACAAGCGCTGCTGGTTTCCCGGCTATCACATCTCCCGCCACAAGCTTGGCTCTCCCTTAGCCTACACAAATAATACACCGAAATTGCTGAAACCGTCCCATGCTAACTGGCGAACCGTTGGAACAACTGGCAGACACCGGAAGAAACGTGCCTAAGTGCACGAGTCAAGCTGAAGCATGTAAAAATGTAATGTAAAACGATAGATGAAACGACTAAGGCCGTCCCCGATGTTTCAGTTATTCAATGCCCGCCCTCAAAACTCACCTTCACACTTCGATCTTCTTCTTAAAAGCCTGGTACACCACAATGTTGAGAATCACTACGTAAACCAGCCCTATAAGGTAGTATTGGGAATATCCAAGTTGAAAGATGTCTTGCCCGATAAGTGCTGCACTGAAAGCCTTGGCGGGCCAGAACCCCGGTTCAAAGGCAAACAAAAACTCTTTCTTGTCCAAGAAGAATAAAGATACAATGGGAACAATAACCAGCCCGTTGAAAGCCTTGATCCCTGCGAAGCCTTCAACCTTGTTGCTAGCCACGCAGTTTATCAAAAGGGCAACCAGAGGGGCGCTAAGAGCCGACAGAAACGATATCTCCAACAAAATCCCGGCCGAAATGTCCATCAGGCCGGCAATACACACGGCAAGAATTGTGCCGGTAAAACTGAGCAGGAATACCAGTAACATTTTCAACCCGGTGAAAAACTCAAACGTTAGGGGTGCCACCCTTACCGCATACAGCACGTTGTCATCACGGTCATCGAGAATTGAAAATGCCAGTACGGCCCCGGAGATTCTTGATATTACCAAAATAAGGGCGGCTAAGATTACATGATAGAACGGGGCGAAACTTCGTCCGGCATGCTTTTCGGCAAAAGGAATTACGTACCTGATGATAACTCCGAATACAGGAGGATAGGCAATTATGAACCGGGCAAAGGGATCCCTGAGCCACTTCCGGGTCTCATAGCTTGCATAAGTCATGTAAAAAGAGGACATAGGAAACACCTCCTTATACTCAAGGTAATGCTTTTGATTGCGTTCCTGGTTGCGCTCTTGGTTCGGGGCCATAAAGATGCCATCTCAGGCGCCTCCCTTCTCAGCATATTTGGCCAGTAGCTTACGGGAAACGGCGTACAAACCAGCAGCCATGGCAATCAGATAAGCAATGGCAATAACCAAATCCTTATTATCTATGGGAACTACAGGAGCTTGAAGCACCACCAGTGCATTCTTGGTAGGGTTGAGGTACTGTACTGTCTTGACCCAGCTCACATCCAGGATGTTGACCATCTCGAGAATAGTCGGTGTAATGAAGACGATGATGAATTTGAACATGTTCAGGAGAAGGCCGGTAAAATCCTCAGAGTAATATGTCAAGACAATTCCGGCCTGTGCAAAAGCGAAGGCCACCAGGATAACAGCACCTGCAATGCCTGGAATGCTTACTTCGAGGCTCTTGAAACCAATTCCGTAAACAAGCAGGATAGCCAATGTAGTCAGACCCGAAGTGACAATGGCCATTGACTTGCCGAGCAAGTAGTCATCACCTGTAATGGGAAGAACCATCATAGACCTGAAGGTGTTCTCTTGCGCTTCGAAAATCATGGTTACCCCGGCGAGTAGCAGCGACATAAGGGTGGCGTCCATGAACAAAGTCATGGGAAACACGAGACTTATGTCTGATATATCGCTGAATTGGAGTATCAATATCCAGATAGCCGCCACGAAAAGGCTTGCCCCTGAGATTCCATACCTTAGGAGCCGTTTCATCTCACCTGCATACATAACAAATGTTCGACTCAAAGGAGTTCTATCCGGCCCTCCTTTTGGTGCCCCATTGCCAGGTGCTTGACGGGCCTCGCCTGGCGATACGTCACAATCTTCCTGTGGCAGTCCGGTTAACGGCTTGGGCCGGCCTTCGTATGTGCTACTCACGGAGCCTCACCCCTGTCACTTTGATGAAAATATCATCAAGGGTGGTTTCGCCACTGTGTATGGTGACCAGTTCCTTGGTTCTAAGGATATGGAAAAACCGCTCATTAGCAGCAAGAGTGTCCATGTCGAACTCTTCCTTGCTCAGACGTCTCCCCGCAGAAACAACCACGCCCTGCCGGTGTTCCGAACTACTTGGTTTGGCCGCATTGTCTGAATCTGCAACACCGGCCGGATCACAGCCGCCGGCGCTTCCGGATATGGTTTCTCCATGTGCATCCCCAGGAGGTTCCGTGTCCCAATACTCAACATATACTTGCCTCCGGCCGTACCTGAGCTTTAAGTTCCTGGGCGAATCGATTTCCCTGATCTCACCGTCGGCGATGAATGCTACCCTGTCGCACAATTCGTCAGCATCATGCATCAAGTGGGTCGTCAAGAAAACTGTGCCCCCGGCCTGCTGGAATTCAAGGATAATGTTTTTGATGATTCTGGCGTTCTTAGGGTCCAACCCGCTCGTGGGCTCATCAAGAAACAGCGTCTTAGGATTGTTGAGCAGGGCCCTTACGAAATTCAGCCGTATTTTCATTCCTTTAGAGAATTCCGAAACCTTCTTGTTGCGATCGTCCCAAAGCCCAACTCTCTTAAGCAAGTTCTCTACGTCAGCGTGTTCCTTGTAA
>DUTL01000300.1 GCA_012842105.1 Candidatus Fermentithermobacillaceae bacterium
AGTCTGAGATTACTTGAAATCCCCTCGAAGGTGGTGACGCCTCAGTCCAAAAGGAGCATGAGAGTCCGAAGAACAGATTCAACAATATGAGGAGGCATCCGCACAGCAAATTCAGCTTCTCGAACTGACCAGTCAAGGCTCTTGACATGATCGGAAAGGATTGCTCCACAAACGGGATATCCAGGGGGAATGAGAATCTCGAAGGGATAACCCTTTATCTGGGAGGTTACCGGGCAAAACAGGCCGAGGCCCACTTTTTCATTGTAGGCACGCGGAGATAAGGTAAGGGCTGGCCGGCGGCCGGATTGCTCATGGCCGGCCTGTGGATCAAATGACAACCACACCACGTCCCCACGTTCCGGTACATAGCCCACGTCAGGCGATTACCACACTTCCTTTCCTAAGGTCCGGCCTGTGTTGGTTTCAGCATGCCGGTTCTTATCTGTCACTCTGGCCAGCAAATCCTTTAGTGTTGCTTTCCCGGCAACAGGGGTTATAACAAGATTCCGTCCATCAAGAACAGCCTCGACCTCTGACCCTGACTGTATCTTCATCTCTTTAGCCACAATACTGGGTATTCTTATGGCCAGGCTGTTCCCCCACATTTTCACAGATAATCTCATTGTTGTAACCCTCCTTGGTTAATGTATCTACAATGATTATACACAATATCCACATTTGCTACACGGTCATCTCATCCGGTCAAGTCGCTTTTCTGCTGTAAAATTGCCACCGCGTTTTGCTAGCCCGAACAGTCAGCAGCCGCCTGCCTTTTTCCGGTGAAACTGTCATCGTGGTGACATAGTCTTCAGTCCGGTACAAACATCCCGTCCCTTACAGAGGCGGGTCTTTGTTTTTCAGGTTTCGTGGCCTGACGGCCGGCATTGAGGCACCTCATCAAAATATCGCTTTGTAAAGCAAAGCATTGGAATGACACCTGATGCGTAACTAACATTTTGATGTGAAGGGTAAGACGAAACACGCGTGTAACCTGCGGGCCAGTCCTTATACACGGCCGGTGTTTTCGGCATCCGCGAATAACACTGCGAGCAGGCCATTAGAAGTCCACGGAAGTGAAAACAAAAGCGTTCAAGCATTCCAGGTCATTCAAAACCGGTGCTCTGGATGCCTACACAATTGCCCACAGGGTGTCGATTGATTGATCAACCACATGAAATGAACATGCAAAGGAAATTCACTAGGCGGTTTAGCAAGGGATATACTGGTCGGGGAGACAGGATTTGAACCTGCGGCCTCATGGTCCCAAACCATGCGCGCTGCCAACCTGCGCCACTCCCCGACGCGACTTGAACTGGATTCTTCCCGAAACCTGCTGCTTCAAAGCCCCAAAGCGCTAGGGATATTATATGATTTTTGTGCTGCGGAAGCAAATGAATTGCCTTTGCATGTTGCTCAGCCGATATACACGGGCTAATGCTGGAACCTGTGGCCATGCTGAGGAGAAGCCGCCCTGTCAGGGATAGGGGAAACATGGCAACGTTTCAGACTGGAATCTGTTGCTATGCCGAGAAAAAGGCGCCCAGCCGGAAGAAATGGAAGCGTGATAAGGAATATGGCTCACTGAACCCTCCACAAAGCACGCCTGTCAGGAAAGAACCCTGCGACCGGGACACCAGGTGTACCAAGAAACTACAATCCTGACAAATCACGCTTGCCTAGAACTCCCTCTGGAACGCTTTGACGCTCTTGGCTGCCTTACCAATGATCCTGTGAAAACACCTGGCATTGGCGGCCTTCTCACATGGCTGCTTGGCGAAGTCACCGAAGTTCCACCCGAGGGTTCATCTGTGACACATTTAGGACCGTCCCCAGCGTTTCATCTGACACATTTAGGACCGTCCCCAACGTTCCAGGAATATGAGTTCGGCCTTGGGACGGCGCTTTGAAGTGTCTATCAAGGCAATTGAGGGCTGGTAGCCCTGTCTCGGACTA
>DUTL01000301.1 GCA_012842105.1 Candidatus Fermentithermobacillaceae bacterium
AGCAGACAATCAGAAACGTGGAAACTGATCATTGGAGGCTGGAATCCTTTGCTACAGCGACATGAGTCAAGTTCACAATACCCGGAATTAGAGCCCAAGCAAAGGGTTCCAGCCTCCAATGATCAGTTTCCGCGTTTCTGATTGTCTGCTTAGCCTCTCTGAGTGTATATCGGTTCCACATTATTTGTATGTTACTTCCCGCCCAGGGCTTTCATAATGTTCAAGAATGCCGGGCCCAATATCACAATAAAAATCGACGGGAAAATGAGAAAGACCAGGGGAATAAGCATTTTGATTGGCGCCTTCATTGCTTGCTCTTCAATAGCTTGCTGTCTTTTGTCCCTGATCATGTCTGCATGCAGGCGAAGCACACCCGCAATTCCAATGCCCAGCTGGTCTGTCTGCAAAATTGCGTTTACAAGGGAAGTCATTTCCATCAAACCGACTCTGTCAGACATATCCTTAAGGGCATCTTTTCTGGGCTTACCCAATTGCATTTCTCTGAGCACTTTCTGAAACTCCTGGCTGATAGGGCCACGAAATTTTTCTACTACTCTTAGCAATGCCATATCGAATGACAGGCCGGCCTCGACGCTTACAACAAGCAGGTCCATTACATCAGGGAGTTTCCGCAAAATCTGTGTTTTACGTCGAGTAGCCATGGAGGCCAACCGGAACCAGGGAAGGTAAACGGCAAGAGCTGCAAATGAAAACGACGTCAAGGCAGCCCTCAATATTGGGTACCCTGATGCTCCCAGGAAAAATCCTGAAACACCAAGGGTTAAAAGCCCGGTAATTCCCTGGAAAGCAAGGAAATCGCTTGCTTTTATGTTCCTTGGATTGCCTGCCTTAATGAGCATTTCGTCGGTTTTGTCAAATAACCGGTTAGGAGCGATCTGGCTTATGGCAGATGCAATTCCCCTGGTTAAGGGCTGCAGGGTTCTTTCGAGAAAAGGCCTTTCCAGAATGTCTTCTTCCTCCATGGAACGGCTTATGTGTATTGATTGCAGCCGCCTGACTATTTCCAACCGTTTTTTGTTTAGCACCTGGTACATAGAAGCAACCAGTCCAATGGACCACAGAAATGCGGTTATAGACGCCAGGTATACGATCAAAGTATCTTTAGACGTCGATATTCACCACCTTACGGATTACAAGAACCCCTATTGCCAAAAGGATAGCTCCTATTGCCAGCATGGCTACGCCTATTGGTTCCTCCAACATTATCCGTCCAAATTCCGGGTACATGCCAAAAACCATAAATCCAAGGCCAAAAGGGAGGAGGGATACAATCCATGCAGATACTCGCCCTTGGGCTGTAGCTACCCGAATTCTGGCACGGGTTTTGATCCGTTTCTCTATAGTGCTGGCAGTGTTCTCAAGAACCTGGGCGAGGTTACCTCCTACCTGGCGCTGGATCATGACTCCGGTAACCACTAGCTCAAGATCAGGGCTGTCTACCCGGCTAACCAGGTTCATGAGGCTTTCGTCAATACCCATTCCCATCCTGTTTTCCCTTAAGAGTTTGGTAAACTCAGTTGCCAGGGGAGGATCCATTTCCCGGCTTACAAGTTCAATGCCCTGAAGAAAACTGTGGCCTGCCCTAAGTGAGTTGGTCATCATGACCAGTGCATCCAGGAGCTGTGCTTCCAACCTGGCGATTCTTTTTCGTTTCGCCTGGGCAACCCATAGCCCGGGAACCAAAAGGCCTACAATCGCTGTTAAGAGGCTTAGTACTTTATTGTGAATGAGCAGAATTCCCAGGCCAAAGCCAAGTAGCCCGGACACAAGTGTGAGCACTGCCATTTCTTCGGCCTTTAAGGGTATTCCTGCCTTGAGCAGGTATGCTTGAAGCCGGTCAAGGTATCTTCTGCTTAGTACAGAACCTGGTAGCCTCAAAGAAGGCAGGCGGAACCGCCTTTTCTCTGAACCTGTTCTCGTCAAGGCAGCCATGGCCTCACCAGGCCCGGCTACCTGTGTGGGAAAAGTATCTGAAAGGCGTTCCCGTATCCGCCGCCTGTTTGCCGTAAGCAAGTCAGTAATCTGCCAGGCTGAGAGTGTTGTAAACAAGAATGCGCAAACCGTTGCAGCAACAATCACTTTTTCCGCCTCGTTTCAAGCAAAATGCCAATACACCACAAAACCAGGTTACGAAAAAGCACTCAGGGGTATATGGACGCCCCTTGACTCAAGCACAGGCAGGAATTTGGGCAACACGCCTGTGGCCTTGAATGTGCCAATGGCTTTGCCGTCACCCCCCACCCCTTGCTGGTCAAAAAGGAAAATATCCTGCAAGGTAATCACATCCCCTTCCATTCCCACCACTTCGGTTATTCTGGTTATCTTGCGGCTGCCGTCTCTGAATCTGTTTTGGTGGATGATAAGGTTGATGGCTGAATGGATCTGTTCCCGTATTGCCCTAACAGGGAGTTCCATGCCTGCCATTAGCACCATGGTCTCTAAACGTGAAAGCAGGTCGCGGGGGGAGTTTGCATGGCCTGTGGTAAGGCATCCGTCATGCCCTGTGTTCATTGCTTGCAGCATATCCAATGCCTCGCCTCCTCGGACCTCACCCACGACTATTCTGTCAGGCCTCATCCGAAGGGAGTTAATGACCAGGTCTCTAATAGCTATTCTTCCCTTACCCTCAATGTTAGGAGGGCGTGATTCCATTCGGACTATGTGTTCCTGTTGCAGGTGAAGTTCTGCAGCATCTTCTATGGTGATAATCCTTTCATGGTTAGGAATAAAAGAGGAGCAAACGTTCAGTGTTGTAGTCTTTCCAGAGGCAGTTCCACCGCCTACGAGAATGTTGAGCCTTCCTTCAACACACGCCTTTATGAAAACCGCCATGTTTGTGCTTAGTGTGCCGAATCGAATCAGATCAGACATGGTGAAGGGGGTCTTGGAAAACTTCCTTATTGTGAGCACAGGCCCGGTCAAAGAAACCGGAGGTATGGTTGCATTGACCCGGGAACCGTCGGGTAAGCGTGCGTCTACCATGGGAGAACTTTCATCTATTCTTTTCCCCAGGGGAGCAACTATTCTTTCGATAACGTGCATTAGGTGGCCATCGTCCCTGAAGCTAATGTCGGTAAGTTCAACCTTGCCAAGGCGTTCCACGTATACTTGCGCAGGGCCGTTAACCATGATCTCGTTAATTGTTTCGTCCGCAAGCAGGGGAGTAATAGGCCCGTATCCGTTAATTTCGCTCACTATTTCGCCTACCATGCGGTGATAGTCGGCTCGGGTAAAGTTAATCTCCATGTTGCTTAGGATTGGTTCGGCAAGCCCGGAGATCTGCTTGGTAAGGTACTTGTTGCGGTCGTTTTCCGATACTTGCTCCATGGCTTCCACGTCGATTGTTGCAACTGCTTCTTCCATGATTCTGTCTTTTGCCCGGTTCCATACCGCTTTGCGGGAAGGCATGGCCGGTAACAGTGATGAGTCCTCAGGGCTGTCCTGCAGGTTTTGCTGTTGCCTCAGTTCTTGAAGCCGTTTTTGCAGAAGAGACATTTTTTGGCCTACCTCCTAGCCGACAGCAAGCCGGGCACTGCACCGGGATGGTCATCTGATGCAAGCATCTTGGTGGCCAGTTCCTCAATGCGCCGGGCGGTTAATGAACCTTTTGCTGACGTTATCAATGGAATTCCAAGGTTTACGGCATCTGTGGCTGCCTTCTCATTACTGGGGATTACTGTGAGCACCTTCATTCCCAATTCGTCTTCCAGATCTTTAGTCTTGAGGCCACCGGTGTACCCCAGCCGGTTGACCACCACGCGTATCTTAGGTTTCATGGCCAGGGTAGACAGAAGGTCGATACATTGCTTCATGTTCTGGATTGCGGCCAGGTCCAATGTAGTCACCACCAGTATGTCCCGGGCTTCTTCCAGGGCAGGGATTGCAGTGTCGTGGAGGTACGTTGGTGTATCTACAATCACATAGTTGAATGCCTCAGACATTAGCCCAAGGATTGTCTCTACATGCTCTGCATGGATGAAACCTGCAAATTCAGGCCGCATTGGCGATGGCAGAATCTTCAGGCCTGAAGGGTGTTCAGTAAGATACGAATCGAGTGTTTCCCTGTCGAGGCCGTTGATGTCGTCCACTACATCCTTGATTGAGTATTTCCACGGTATACCTGCCATAAGGGCAAGGTTCCCTGAAAACAGGTCAAGATCTATGGCGGCAATTCGCTTTCCGGTTATATGCCTGATTGCTACTCCAAGGCTCAGGCTTAAAGTAGTTTTGCCTACTCCGCCTTTGGTATTGAACACCACAATTGTCTTGAATTGCGGTTTCGTCTTTCTTTGAACCGAGAACAGCTCTCTGCGCCTTTTGTCTTGTTGAACGGCCTTTTGAACTGTGCGGACGAGCTTATCGTCTTCCATAGGGAGGTTCAGCACTCCCTTGGCTCCCACCTGGAGCGCAAGGCGGAGAACTTTTTTGCTGTCTGATGCTGTTACCAGGAGAAGGCTCGACATGGGAAACTCCATAGAAAACAGCTCTGCCCAGGAGGTGCCTTCGTTTCCGGGTAGATCAATGTCTAAGAGTATTACCTCGGGCTGGTGCCGTTCTGCTATGGTAAAACCCAGGTCAGGGTTTTCTGTGGCTCCTATCACCAAAAACTCCTGAGTCTTCCCGAGCCTCTCTTTAAGGTCGTTAACGTGCATATGGTCAATAATCAGTAACCTGGCTTTGTCCAAAACGAATCATCCTCTCGGGAATTCCTAGGGATACTGGGTCCGTACATGGCGCAAATTGACAGATGGCAGTGCCGGCTTGCTATCTTCGCCTGACGGCCTGAGCACTAACTTCATCTTTCCGATATTTTCTGAAAGCATAATCAACTGGGCGGCAGACGGGGTGACGGCCAGGGTAATATTCTCTGATTCCTGGATCCCTTCTTTTTTCTGCATATCAGGACCAACAGCAAGGACCGCGATGTTCTGCAAAAGGGTGACGACTTTAACCTCGTCGATGGATTCGCCGTCTTTGTATGACATGAGCACGTCTACATAATGGCCTGGTTTTATATGCCCTGCCACGCCGCTTAACTGGTTTATGGCAATTGTAATTGCCCTGGTTCCTTCAGGGATCTTGTACGGGAGTTCATTGGCAGTCTTCTCACTGGCAATGTGGGTGGTGAGAATTGTCTCGTCTTGAACAAGATCGACTGTTGCAAAACTGTTAACAGCCGTTTTGGTTTCTGTGACCGCCGACGGGTGGGCGTACTTTACTGGCACTTGAACAGTCTTGACCATGTCAGGCGCTATTTTGGTTCCCTGAGGGATCTTACGTGTGGCAATGACTACACCGGTCATGACCTGGTCTATTGCCGCAGTCTGGGCTTTGGTTAAGTACATGTAGACCAGCCCTGCTGTGATGAGTCCTAACACCACTGTTCCGATAATCAGAAACTTTGATTTTGAGCTTCGCATTTGGATGCCTCCTGAAAAAGAGCTATCTAATTAGGTTCACAGATTGGGTGGTAAACTGGTCATCGCCTTCGATTATTTCCGACGGTTCTACAGTATCCAGAAACCACCCAGACAGGATCTTGTTGTCATATTCCAGAATGAAGAATCTGGCAAAGGCCACGACGGTTACTTTATGCTTTCCGGTTTGGTGGTCCCCCTCTTCCCCTTCCTCCTGAAAGAAGTCACCTTCTTCTAGAATGGGGATTATTACTACCCTGGGGCAGGAATCATTTATGTCGATATGGTCTGCATCAGTTATCTGACAGGCGCAGTTTTGTGTACAGGCCGTTATCCGGTCATCAATGGCCTGTTTGACCAACCCCACAGACACACCTGGATATGTGTCGATTTCATCCCCTACCTGCAGGGTCCCGTTATATCCGTGCCGCAAAGGTAGGGGATGAAATCGACACATATCCAGGTGTGTCTGTGGGGTTGGTCAAACAGGCCATTGATGACCGGATAACGGCCTGTACACAAAACTG
>DUTL01000302.1 GCA_012842105.1 Candidatus Fermentithermobacillaceae bacterium
CGTCAGGCGACTTGAAACGTTGCCGTTTGAAGAATCCGGCATAGATGGATCGTGGCCCGAGTTAAACGTGTCCATGGAATCCCTCCTTAAAATTAAAGCATTCGGTTGAAACATTTGGGACGGCCGTAAACGTTTCATCCGTCACGGTGCAGGTATGTTAAGGTTTCAATTGCTGCTACATTGCTGGCATTTCCAGCTAACGTATGCTACTTTTCGTTTGCAGGCAGCTTGCTTTCGATATATGCGTGCCAATACTCTGGTTGCTGCGCTTGCGCCAGAAAGTGTGAATTCGCATCTATTACTCAAACTTATTGTGCGGCTTGGCGTATGATAAAGGAGATATGAGTTTCGGTATTATGTTTCCATGTCGACTTTGGGGGGTTGCCAATTGAGCAGGAGGCGTCGTACGACGAGTGTAAAACCAGGACGAGGCCCTTCTCTTATGGGGGGAGTTGCCAGTCTTGTTGTTGCGTTTGTGGGGTTGTTTTGGTTTGTTTCTGCCCGAAGCATGATGAAAAGCTTTGGTGCCATAACCGGCGGAGGCACAGGTATTGTTCAGGTGTTTCCTTTGTTTGGGCTTCTTTTTTCATTTCTGGCGCTGGCAAATGCAGTGTATAACTTCAGGAACGCTACTGCAGAGAACCGGCATTCGTTGGTAGACATAACAGACGGTGAGGATGAACCCGATCCCCTGGACCCGCGTTTAAGCCGCCGGCAACAACGGGATAGAGTTCCAGACGCTGATGAGGCACTCAGCGGTTACTGTCCCTATTGCGGCCGTAGTGTAGATGGCCAGTTCACATACTGTCCGGATTGTGGAAAGCGGTTGCCCGGAGAGCGGAATTAGCGGCTGCTTTTCTAAGAAATTCTGCCGGAAGGGTAGTTAACCTAATTTGGTGAGGAGGGTGATACATATGAGCGCCGATTACGGAAACGCCCGATTGAAAATTCTTACAACGCGCACATGGCAGCAATGGCGCAAAGATGCTATTCGCAAGGTGGTCCAAAACCCAGTTCTTCTTGAACCGGAAACAGACGGAAAACTGGAAGACCTAATTTTCGAAGCAGACATCCTTTTCGGTTCGCCAAGCATTCCCCCTGCAGTACTGGCTCAATCCGAAACCTTGAAGTTGGTGCATGTGGGTTCTACCGGCGTGGATAGATATATGGTTCCTGAGTTCCAGCAATCCGGTATCATCCTGGTCAACAGCCGTGGGGTCCATGGCCCAACTGTCGCTGACCATGCCATGGCCATGCTTCTGGCTTTGAGCAGGGGTTTGCATGAAGCCTGGGACAACCGGCGCCACAGGAAGTGGGATGCAAAGGCTGAGTCAGTAGTGAATTTGCCGGGGAAGACAGCCGGCCTTTTGGGTTTGGGCGCCATTGGCCTGGAGGTTGCCGCCCGGTGTAAGGCATTTGGAATGAGGGCCATCGGAACCAGGCGCAATCCCCAACAGAGTGAATTAGTCGATAGAGTCCTTCCACCGTCAGGCCTGAATCAGGTTCTAAGCGAGTCTGATTTTGTGGTTTGCTCATTGCCGTTAACCCGCGAAACCCACCATCTTCTTACGATCAGTGAATTTTCACTTATGAAGCCTTCTGCATTTTTCATTAACGTAGGGCGAGGTGCTGTGGTGAAAGAGGAAGACCTGATTGTGGCGCTTTCCAAAGGTATGTTCAAAGGTGCCGGGCTTGACGTGTTTGAGGAGGAACCCCTTCCTGCCGAAAGCCCCCTATGGGACATGCCAAACGTGATCATCACCCCACATTCGGC
>DUTL01000303.1 GCA_012842105.1 Candidatus Fermentithermobacillaceae bacterium
CAAATGCCCGCCCATTATTATGGATGACCCGTTTGTTCACTTTGACCCGGCCCGCCGGGAGGCAGGAATCCAGGTGCTTAAGGAGATATCCAATGCCTATCAGGTGATAGTGTTAACCTGCCATGATTACGAGGGAATTGCCGCCGGGCAAAAGGTGCGGCTGAGCCGGTAGCTTGCTTTGGCAATCAAGCCTGATAGTTCAGTGCAACAACTGCTGCAGCAAGTTTCTTCTTAGTGAAGGAGCCGGCTCAGGAATTGGCTGTGACCTATTCGCGGCGAAATGATGATTCGCTGATCCAACCGTCAATCGCGTGTTTCCAGCAGTGCGGCCTTGTTTGAGCTCGAAAACAGCCTGGCGTCCCTTATTACAGAGGGGAATTTGCGTATCTTTGCAATGCCGCCTCAACTATGCTTCCTACCAGCCATGATTGGGATTTTCCCGCCGAAGCGGCCATTTTGCTCATGTAACTTAGATGGATTTCCGAATCTTGTCCTAATTGTCTCACATTAGGCGATGCGAGGCCTGCGAAAGTGTTGAGTTCCAGAAAGTAGGGTTTACCCGCTTTAAGCATGATATCCATCCTGCCATAGTCTCTGGCATTTAGAGCCTGGTATGCGCGGATAGCAAGCATTTTCAAGTTTTCTTCATGCTGTTGCGGCAAAGGTGCAGGGCAGATCAATCGTTCTTTGTCTTTCATCTTGTGAGCATAGGTATTTGTTGGTGCGTCAGTGTAACCTATTTCAAGCAGTGGCATAACTGTTGTTTGATCTCCGTTGCCAATCACTCCTGCGCTTATTTCCCGGCCCTCTATGTATTCTTCGACCAATGCCGGTTGCTTCAAACTTTTCAGGATCTTTCGCGATACTTCCGCCAGTTCTGATTCGTTTTTCACAATAGAGTCTCTGGTTATGCCTGAACTCCCGCGTCCGTCTACAGGCTTGACGAATAGAGGAAAGTCCAGGTTTTGTCTCAAGAGCATGTCGCGAATCTGCCGTCCTTTTGTGGGCTTTGATATTGTGATGAAGTTTGGAGTCGGGATTCCGTCTTGAAGCCAGATTTTCTTCCTGGTGGCCTTATCAAGAGGAACCAGGTTGATGCCTGATCCGGCATACGGAACACCGCATGCTTCACAGAAAGCCACTTCTCGCTCAGATGAAGCGTTGAATACAAGCTCAGGCTTTATCTTGCGGATTGTTTGCAGGGTTAGTTCCGGTTCTTCAGGTTGCCATTGGACCATCTCGGTTGAGAAACCGGCCTCTTTGAGGGCCTGGCAATGATTCAAAGCCTCTTCCATTGCGTCGTCGTCAAGTGTCTCGCCGGTAAAGTCCTCATGAAGTTCAGTGTTTCTGCGTTGGCGCCACAAAACTGCAATTATTACAGTACTCATCCTCTCACCTTTCAATATGAATCCTTGTTACTTCTTGTTACTTGCTGAATGATCTCCAACTATCTTTTCTAGGTGTAAGCGCCTTGTCTTCGGCCTTGTCCGGGCCGGAGATTGGCTGCTTTGAGTTGGGAGGCTTAGCCCTGTAGTACCAATGAAAGAAGATCACGCGTTGAAAATCCGCCTTTACTCTATGGTACCACATACTTGAAAGGCCAATGGCGTCCTACGTGTTGTCATATGCTTCTTGTTCATATGTCTCCATGGAATTATGTGAAGCGGCTGCCCAGGATATCATTAATGGGCAGTTCTGGATATTGCAGGTTCAATGCCGGTGATAAATGGGCTGCAAGTGGGAAAAGAGGTACTTGCAGAAGCTCATGCAAGGTTTGAATTACGAATAGAGGAACCGGGTGAAAACTTTGTAAGTGAACCGGCCATAGTAGTGAAGGCGACTTGTTATGCCCGGGTTATATAATACACATGATGAGATTTCAAAAGGGTGAATCTGATACGTGTTCCTGTTGAAATTCAGCTATTTTCACCTGAAGGGAGGAAAAGTGCCACTTAGCCCGTATGCTTAAGCACATGTTGTTGGTTGCTTGCCCTTACACCTGTACCGGCTAATGCTTGAGCACTTGGGTTGATGAATTTAGTGACACGGTTTTAATGAAGTCATTTACAGTCGAGCCCAGCCCTCCTGCATACTTGTCCCTTACTGACAAACACTGGGACGAAAAGCTTCAAAGGTGTAGAGAACTTATGTCGCCCTGCGTTCTGTGTGGAAGGCGCTGCAGAATAGAAAGACTCAAGACATCTGAACCCGCTGCTCATGATCTGGGAGATTCTGAGTCTGCATATCCTAGGTCTCAACTATGCAATTCCGAGCCTGAGCCTGAACCTGAGAACTCTGTTTCTGGGAGGTCTAAGCCTTATGCCTCGGGTGTTTGCAGAACCAGGGATACGGCCAG
>DUTL01000304.1 GCA_012842105.1 Candidatus Fermentithermobacillaceae bacterium
AAGATGAAGGCCAAAACCAGAAGCATACTGGCCGTGCTGGCTCTTCTAAGCATAGCAGGTATGTTGTTTGCAAGCGGTTGTTCAACATAAGTGCCTGGAGCATTGGTAACGCCTGGCGTACCATGTCACAATTCACGGCGCATTGAGTGAATAATCAACATTCTGGTCTGCTTTCTTGTCTACTTTCTTGCCTGTGTTTGCATTTCACGTTCAATCTTCTGCCAAATCCCTTTAATGCTATTGCCTGCGGGGCAATCATAAGCGGTTACAGCAAGCCCATTTACCATGGCTTTAGGAACCGTATCGTCATATGGTACAAGCCCAATAACCTTATGCCCTGCTTCTTCACTGGTTTTCTGTATGACACTTGTATTTCCAGGATTAATATCCCACCTATTTATGCATACCATCACAGGTACGTCAAAGTGCTTGCAAACTTGTACGACTCTTTCAAGATCATGGATACCCGAGAGCGTCGGTTCAGTGACAATAAGCGCCACATCTGCCCCGGATAACGAAGCTATTACCGGACAGCCTATCCCAGGAGGGCCATCGGTAATTATGAGGCTCTTCCCTTGTTGTTGTGCGATCTCCCTGGCCTTTTGCCGTACTGCTGCTACCAGCCTGCCCGAGTTTTCTTCACCAGGTTCCAGGCGCGCATGAATCAAGGGGCCATGCCTGCTATCTGACACATACCAGTGGCCTGACACCACTTCTTTCATGGTAATAGCGTTTACAGGGCAGATACGTTCACAAAGACTGCACCCTTCACATGACATCAAATCTACTTCAAACTTTGGCCTTCTATCCTGGTCAGGAGATATCTCATTGGCCCTGCTTCCTTTTCTGGTTACATTTAAAGCTTCCTTTCCGCTCATATCTGCAATTTCTTCTGTGTTTCCATTTGCAGTCTCCTGCGCGTCTCCGGTTTCTTCCACATTCCCGTTTGCACTCGTTTTTCTGCTTCTTATGGCACCGAACCTGCAAATCTCCTCACACTCGCCGCACCCGGTACATACATCCCCATCTATGTTAGCTTTGCTCGACACTCTAAACTCTACAGCCTCTTTTGTCTCAGGGCGAAGCAAAAGCCCGAGATTAGCAGCATCAACATCACAATCGCAAAACACCGCGTCTTTGGCCAGTTCGGCAAAACTCCCTACGATGGATGTTTTTCCTGTGCCGCCTTTCCCGCTGAGCACAACCAGTTCCTTTATATCTGCGCCGGTCACTCCAGAGGCCCCCTTTCCCGGCTACCGTATTCATTGCTACAACTCAAGACTCCACCTGGCATTGATTCAAGCCGGACCTTGGAATTTCCCCCTGCAATCTGAATCGTGCTTTTCTCACCTTGAACCATCTTACATACTGTTTGGAGCAAATCAGTGAACATCTCCAGATACCTTCTGGAACCTATCACCAGGGGAATTCCCTTAGCGTACAATTCAGCGATCCTGCGTTCCAAAGGAATTTCAAGCAAAACAGGAATGCCTTTGTGATCACAGAATTCTTTCACCTCTGGGCCGCCCAGATCACACCGGTTTATCACAACCCCAACCGGAACTCCCAGTTTGCCTGCTGTATCCACAGCGAGTTTAAGATCATGGAGGCCAAAAGGCGTAGGTTCAGTGACAAGCACACAAAAATCAGTATCTCGTACGGATTCAACCATGCTGCACGATGTACCGGGCGGAGTATCGATGATTACAATGCAATCATTTCGAGCAGCAGACTTGGCCTCACTTATCACCGGTGTTGCGAGGGCTTCGCCTGGATTCAGGATTCCGTGAGCAAAAGGAAGAGTTTTCACACAATCTGCTCCGTGAGCTAAGTTAGGAGCGGCGGGTAAATCGCCTTGAGTTGAATTTGCGTGATCACTCCTGCTCATGTCCACAAACCCGGTTTCGACAATACCTACAC
>DUTL01000305.1 GCA_012842105.1 Candidatus Fermentithermobacillaceae bacterium
ACCCCGGATATGTCACGTTCTAACACACATCAGCCGAAACGTTTGCGCCCGCGCACGCTTCCGCCCCGCATATGTCACGTTCTGATACACTCCGGCAGTCCCTCAATTTGGTTGCTATGTTGTGCGCCCTTAGAAACTTGAATGTTCTGTTCTGGCAATGATTTCGTCTTGAAGCGCCTTTGTAAGGTCGCAGAAATAGTCACTGTATCCTGCGACCCTCACAATGAGGTCTCTGTACTTTTCAGGATGCTTCTGAGCGTCACGCAGCGTATCAGCGCTAATCACGTTAAACTGGATGTGGTGGGCTCCCAGCCGGAAGTACGCCCTTACCAGGTGAGCCAGGTTATCTATGCCTTCCTGGCCTTCCAGAAGTCTCGGGCTGAATTTCTGATTCAGCAAGGTTCCACCGGTTTTTACGTGATCCATTTTGGAGCAAGATTTGATAACCGCGGTAGGCCCATACCTGTCTGCGCCTTGCACAGGTGAAATACCCTCTGAAAGAGGCTGGCCCGCGAGCCTTCCGTCAGGGGTTGCGCCAACTACCGATCCGAAATACACATGGCATGTAGTGGGCAGCATGTTGATCCTGTATGTCGCCCCTGTTGGGCTCTTCCGGCCATTGACTGTGTCATAGAAGATGCTGAAAATCCTCTGCATGATGTGGTCTGCATAATCATCGTCGTTCCCGTATTTGGGAGTACGGTTTAGGAGGAGCCGGCGCAAAGGTTCACAACCTTCATAATTGCATTCAAGCGCTTCAAGCAGCTTATCCATGGAGACTGTTTCCCGGTCATAGACATGGTACTTGATTGCAGACAAGCTGTCAGTAATGCTTCCTATGCCAACCCCCTGAATATACCGGGTATTGTACCTGGCGCCTCCGGCATTGTAATCTTTGCCGTTTTCAACACAATCGCTTACAGTAATCGACAGGAAAGGGCTGGGCATATACCGTGCCCACAGTCTCTCTATGACATTGTTGCCCCTCACCTTGATATCTGTAAAATGCCTGATCTGCTTTTGGAAAGCTTCAATGAGTTCATCGAAACACCTGAAACGCTCCGGATCGCCTGTTTCAAGCCCCAGTTTCTTGCCTGTTTGAGGATCTATCCCGTTGTTGAGGGTTATTTCAAGTATCTTGGTCAAGTTAAAGTATCCTGTTAGGATATAGGCTTCTTTGCCGAACGACCCTGTTTCAACGCATCCGCTTGTACCTCCCGAACGGGCATCCTCCACGGACTTGCCCTGCATAAGCATTTCTTGGACTATTGTGTCAGCGTTGAATATGGAAGGTTGGCCCCAACCCTTCCTCACAATCTCCAAAGCCCGCTTCAAGAACCTATCGGGGTTCTTCTGGCTAAGCTGTATATTGGAACTTGGCTGCACCAGCCGCATTTCATCTATAACCTCAAGAACCAGGTAGGTGACTTCGTTTACGCCGTCGTGCCCGCTACTTGTAAGCCCTCCGGTGTTAATGCCGGCAAAATCGGCGTAGGTGCCGCTTTCCTCTAAGGTAATGCCCACCTTGGTAGGCGCAGGATGGTTGTTGAATTTGACCCAGAAACACTGGAGAAGTTCCTTTGCATCTTCCCTGGATAAAGTGCCCTCCTCAACCTCCTTTTTATAGAAAGGATAAAGATGCTGGTCAAGCCTTCCAGGGCTGAAAGAATCCCATGTGTTAAGTTCCGTTATGACACCTACATGAACAAACCAGTACATCTGAAGGGCTTCATGAAAAGTCGCAGGGGCATAGGCCGGAACGCGCCTGCAAACTTGCGCTATTCTCACGAGCTCCTTTTTGCGTTCCGGATCAAGTTCCTTTTCCGCCAGTTCCAGAGCTCTTTCTGCATGGCGCTCACCATACCTGATTATGGCGTCACAGCAAATGCTCATAGCCCTGAACTGCTCCTGTTTCTCCCAGGCTTCAGGGTCATTAAGAAAATCCAGGTTGGCCAGGGCCCGCTCTATGTCTTTCTTAAAGTCCAGAAAGCCCTTTTGATACATCTTTCCGTCGGCCACTGTATGGCCAGGGGCCCGCTGTTCCATGAACTCGGTAAAAATGCCCGCCTCATAGCAGTCTTTCCACTCACCAGTCATCTGGCTGAATATCTTATGGCGCATTGAACGCTCGTTCCAAAACGGGATTATCTGATTTTGCTGGATATCCCTTTCAGTAGAACCTAGTTTGAAAAATATCTTTTCCCTGCCATTGATTACGTCAAAGTCTTCCAGCGTATGGCAGCAAACCTCAGGAAAGGTCGGAGTAGCTTTTGGTGCCGGGCCGCGTTCTCCGACTATGATTTCATCTTCCCCAATGTAAATCTGCTTTCTCTCCATTAACTCCTTGAACGTTAGAGCCCGCAACACAGGTACAGGCACCTTGCCCTCGTACTGCTTATAAACATGAGTAACCAACTGTGCCCTTTCCATAGAAAGAGTTGGCACTGTATCAAGGCTCCTGGTTCTAAGCTTCAAAACCCTTTCTCTCATGGCTTACCCTCCTATTTTCACAGCAAGTCCAAATTTCTCCAGGTGACCTTTTATGTTCAACATAACCTTATCCTGTGGCCGGGGGGTATCTTCAATGGCATATATTTTTCCAAGCCTTGTATACTTGTCTGAGCCTATATTGTGGTAGGGCAAAATGCTTGCCCGCGTTATTCCGAGGCTGGATAGGAATTCACCGGTGCTTTCAATATTCGCCTCGTCATCGTTAACCCCGGGAATTATTGGTATCCGTGCTATTATTGATTCATGGGCCCGGGACAGCTTAGCCAAATTATCCAATATGATCTGGTTGGGAACCCCTGTGTATTTGGCATGCCTGGCAGGATCCATGATTTTGATATCGTACAAGACCAGGTCTGTCAAAGGCGCTGCCTGCTCAATTGATTCCCAGGAAACGTACCCGGAAGTGTCCACAGCTGTGCCTATATCTTCATCTTTGCAACGCATCAAGAGTTCCAGCAGGAATTCAGGCTGCATAAAAGGTTCTCCCCCAGAAAAGGTAACCCCTCCGCCTGATTGCTCGTAAAATATCCGGTCTTTGAGTATCTGCTCCATAACCCAGCCGGAAGCAACTGCCCTGCCGGCTATTTCCCTTGCTTGTGCAGGACAAATGTCTGCACACTTACCACACACAGTACATTTTTCCCTGTCGGTCAAAGCAACCCGGACGTGGGTGTGTGCGTTGCCCGTCTTGCCTGCCGTGCCTGGCGATACCAACTCCACGGCATGGTTTGGGCATACTGAAATACACATGCCGCAACCTATGCATCTTGACTGAAAGATTGCCAGTTCGCGCTCAAAGGCAAGACCCTCTGGATTATGACACCATTTGCACTCCAACGGGCATCCTTTGAAAAACACAGTGGTCCTGATGCCAGGGCCATCATGTACTGAAAACTTCTGAATGTTGAATATGGTCCCTTTTTTCATAGCGTCGCCCCATAGTTGAGTGATGTCTGAGCGATTGCAAATTTGCTGTCTGGCAGCATGTTGTCTGACACCTCGTCAATTACACATATTCTACAACACCAAAGAGTTTTCCTGTTTGATTACTACGTTTCCTGAGCACTAATCTTCTTCCCTTTTGATTTACATAAAACACCATGAAACCCTTTCTGATAAGGCAGGATTCTAGATAAGATTTCCCCGGCCGTGTTACACACGAACAAGATCACGGCTTCATGTATCTATCCTTTCTATGACAACCTGAGGAGGCCTTGAGAGGTCTTTGAGCTGCTCCACGTTGCCCTTTACCCTGCCGATAACGTTTACCGGGCTTGCCGGACGTATCTCGCCCCCACGGCTTGCGGGTGTGGGCCCATAAAAGATGCAGAACGCCCGCCCTGGTTCCCAATAGCCCAGGTCGCCTTTGTCAACTACCGCCTTTTTGTCCGCAAAAGTTACATTCACAGGTATTTCGAAATATATCTCGTCTCCCCACAAATTCCCGCGCGCACTAATGGGAAGGGCTTCCCATACTGCATTTGCTGTAGGCGAATCGTTCAATTCAGCGTCTAGCACCATATCATCGATTTTGAGTGTAATCTTCTTCATTGATGTCACCTCAGAATAGGTATTTTTCACATAATACCACGATCCGCGATGCCAACACACAGCCCAACATGCTCAGGACGCGCCGGTGCAGGCGCTCACAACACAACAATAATGGCCCCAGACTGCCCATGGCGCTGTTGTTAGCAACTTTGCTCTTAGCAACGGCCAGGCGCAAGCAAGAATTGGCCCGGCTAATTACTGTGTCCAAGCGCAAGGTGTTACAATATGATTAATGTGGCGTAAACATATGTATGACGGCTTTTAGGCGACGTACCCGGCGCCGGTGAGTGAAGTGGGTAAAGCGGGCAAAATTGATAATCTCAGCGCTGTCCCCGGACTTTCAAAGTGAATGACAATCGTGTCCAGGCAACCACCTGGGCTTCCCCGGGCCGCACTGAGATTGATGGTTCAAGGAGGAGCGGCCATGAAATCAACGCAAATACCTCAGTTCCAGACCTGCGTGCATTCTTCAAGAATGCCTGCAAGGCAAGTGTCTCAGTTCCAGAAGGGTATAGATCCTTCAACGAGGTTCAGCGGGAAAAGGAAAGTGTTTGGATTTTCCTGGCCTGCTGCAGTTTCAGCGGTTACACTGGCAGCGGTTATTATTTCCCTTTCTCTGTTTCCCGGTGTTGCGTTAGGAGCTTTTAACTATAGTATCCCGAAGCAGCAAGACCAGCTTACCGTTAATGAAGACGGCTCAGTTGGGCTCATACGGTACTTTGAGTTTGCAGTATCCCAAAACTCCTCCGATTCAGGAACTGAGATTTGGATAGGGCTACCCACCTCAAGAACCACCGTATCATCAGTTACTGATGATGAAGGGAATAACGTTTCTTTCCAAACCCGAATATCCGGCGGAGACTACACCCTTGTTTTGACCGGGTTTGACGCAATAGAACCGGGAACGTCCAAGGGGTTTACCGTTGAGGCGGCCATACCCGAATTCTTGTTTCCAGACTCTCAAAACCAAGGGTACGCCACAATGAGGTATATACCCGGATGGTGGTCATCTGAAGTCAAAGTACAGGACATAGCAGTAATCTTGCCGGGTGGCGTGGAGAAAGACGAAAT